>NZ_JBHVVI010000010.1:0-138568 GCF_042883685.1 Kitasatospora sp. NPDC058190 | reverse complement strand
GCCGAAGGCCGCGCGGAGCCGGGCGGTGTCCCGTACGGCAAGGATGGAGTCGCCGCCGAGGGCGAAGAAGTCGTCCTCGGCGCCGGCCTCGGCGGTGCCCAGCACCTCCGTCCAGGCGGCGGCGACCAGCCGCTCGGCGTGGGTGCGGGGTGCGGTGCGCGCACGGCCGGCGGCGAAGCCGTCCGGACCGGGCACGGGCAGCGCGCGCCGGTCGAGCTTGCCGTTGGGGGTCAGCGGCAGGGCCGCCATCGGGACGTAGGCGGCCGGTACCAGGTAGGCGGGCAGCAGCCGTTCCAGGTGGGCGCGGAGTTCGGCGGCGGTCGGGGGCCGGTCCGCGTCGCGGGCGGCGACGACGTGGGCGACCAGTCGGCGGGTGCCGGCGGCGTCCTGGTGGACGCCGACGGTGGCGAGGTCCACGCCCGGGTGGGTGTGCAGGGCGGCCTCGATCTCGCCGGGTTCGATCCGGTAGCCGCGGATCTTGACCTGCTGGTCGGCGCGGCCCAGGTAGCGCAGGGTGCCGTCGGCCTGGCGGCGGACCCGGTCGCCGGTGCGGTACATCCGGGTGCCCAGGGCGCCGAACGGGTCGGCGAGGAAGCGGGTGGCGGTCAGCCCGGGCCGGTTGAGGTAGCCGCGGGCCAGGCCCTCGCCCGCGACGTACAGTTCGCCCACCGCGCCGGGGGGCACCGGGGCGAGGTCGGCGTCGAGCACGTACAGCCGCAGGTCCGGGATGCCGGTGCCGATCGGGCCCGGGCCGCCGGCGGCGGCGGTCGCCCGGTCCAGCGGGGCGTGGGTGACGTGCACGGTCGTCTCGGTGATGCCGTACATGTTGACCAGGCGCGGCGCGTCCTGCGGGTGGCGGGCGTACCAGTCGGCGAGCCGGGTGACGTCCAGCGCCTCACCGCCGAAGACCACCGTGCGCAGGGCGAGTTCGCACGGGTTCTCGGCGTCCGCGCGGATCAGCGGGTAGAACGCGGACGGGGTCTGGTTGAGCACGGTGACCCGCTCGTCGGCGAGCAGCCGCAGGAAGTCCTCCGGCGAGCGGGCGGTGGACTCGGGCACGACGACGAGCCGGCCGCCGTGCAGCAGCGGGCCCCACAACTCCCATACCGAGAAGTCGAAGGTGTAGGAGTGGAAGAGCGTCCAGACGTCCTGGGCACCGAAGCCGAACAGCTCCCGGGTCTGCTCGAACAGCCGCACCACGTTGGCGTGGGGCACCACGACGCCCTTGGGGCGGCCGGTGGAGCCGGAGGTGAAGATGGCGTAGGCGGGGCTGTCGGGCAGTGGCCGGTGGCCGGGGGCGGGCGGGCCGGCCGGGCGGCGGGACAGGTCGGCGCGCACCCTCGGGTCGTCCAGGGCGAGGACGGGCACCTCGGCGGTGTCGGCCGAGGGCGTCACCAGGGCCACCGGGGCGGCGTCGCGCAGCAGTTGGGCGCGGCGTTCGGCCGGCAGGCCCGGGTCGAGCGGCAGATAGGCCGCGCCGGTCTTGAGGACGGCGAGGACGGCCACCACCAGCTCGGCCGTCCGGGGCAGGGCGAGGGCGACGAACCGCTCGGGCCCGGCGCCGAGTTCGGCCAGCCGGTGGGCGAGCCGGCCGGCCCTGGCGTCCAGGGTGGCGTAGTCGAGGTGCTCGGCTCCGCAGGTGACGGCCTCGGCGTGCGGGGTGCGGGCGGCCTGCGCCTCGAAGAGGTCGACCAGGGTCTGGGTGGGCCGGCCGTGCGCGGTGCCGTTCCGGTCGACCAGCAGGCGGTGCCGCTCCTCGGCGGTGGTCCAGGCCAGGGCGCGCAGCGGGCGGTCCAGTCCCCCGGCCAGTTCGGTGAGCAGCAGGCACAGCCGCGCGGCGAGGCCGCGGACGGTCGCGGCGTCGAACAGCTCCGGGTCGTAGGCGAGGTCGAAGCCGAGGTGCTCCCCCTGGTGGGCGCGCAGGACCAGCGGGTAGTTGGTGGCGTCCCGGGAGGAGACCTCCGCGAGGCGCACCCCGGTGCCGGCCGTGCGGGCGTCGTCGAAGGGGTAGTTCTCGAAGGCGACGATGCTGTCGAACAGCGCGCTGCCGCGCGGTACGTCGCTGAACCCGGTGAGCTCGGCGAGGGACACCGCGGCGTGGCGCCGGCCCTCGGCCTGGGCCTCCTGCAGTTCCCGCAGCCAGGCGGCGGCAGTGCGGCGGCCGTCCACCCGGACCCTGGTGGGCAGGGTGTTGATGAACATGCCGATCATCGACTCGACGCCGGGCAGTTCCTCGGGGCGGCCGGAGACGGTCGTGCCGAACAGGACGTCCGGCTCGCCGCTGTAGCGGGACAGCAGGAGTGCCCAGGCTCCCTGGACCACGGTGCCGAGGGTCAGCCCGGCCTGCCGGGCGGTGCGGGCCAGGCGCTCGGAGGCCTCCTCGGACAGGCGCGCGGTGTGGGTGTCCGCCGACCGGGCCCGGTGGGCCCCGCGGCGCACCCGGTCGGCGGGCAGCGGGGTCGCGGTGGCGAAGCCGGCCAGGACGCCCCGCCAGTGCGTGCGGGCGGCCTCGTCGTCCTGGTCGGCCAGCCAGCGGACGTAGTCGGCGAACGGGCGGCGCACGGCCGGGGTCGGTGCACCCCCGGTGGTGAGCGCCGCGTACTCCTCGAACACGTCGGTGAGCACCTGGGCCAGGCTCCAGCCGTCCAGGATCAGGTGGTGGGAGGTCCACAGCAGCTGCAGGCGGGCCTCGGGCAGCCGGACCAGGGTGAGCCGGGTCAGCGGCGCCGTGGCGATGTCCAGCCCCTGGGCGAGGTCGTCGGCGCGCAGCCGGGCCAGCCGGTCGGCGCGCTCGCGCGGGTCGAGCGCCCGCAGGTCCAGGTGGGTCACCGGCAGCCGGACGCCGCGGCGCACCACCTGCAGCGGGCGGGGGACGCCCTCCCACCGCACGGAGGTGCGCAGCGCCGGCGTGCGGTCGGCGACCCGCTGCCAGGCGAGGGCGAACGCGTGCGGGTCGCCCACGCCCTCCAGCAGCAGGGCGGCCTGGTCCACGTAGACGTCGTCCGGGCCGCCGACCAGGCGGTGGAAGAGCATGCCCTCCTGGAGCGGGGTGAGCGGCAGCAGGTCCTCGACGTCGCGCCCGTCGCCGACGATCCGGTCCACGGCGGCCTGGTCGAGGCCGACCAGCGGGAAGTCGGAAGGGGTGCGGCCGCCCGCGTCGGGGCGGGCGCAGTGCTCGACGACGGCGGTCAGCGCATCGGCGGTGGCCCGGGCCAGGGCCTGGACGGTGGCTGTCTCGTGTGCCTGCTCGCTGTAGTGCCAGGTGAGTTCCAGCTCGCCGTCGGCGACCACGGCGGAGACGTCGAGCAGGTGGTCCAGCGGCTCGTGCGGGGCGAGGTCCCGGCCGGGGGTGTCGCCGGCGGGGGCGAAGTCCCCGGCCCCGGGGGCGGTCCACTGCCCGTGGTAGTTGAAGCAGACCTGCGGCAGCGGGACGTCCCGCAGGGCGCGGGCGGCCGGGTCGGGTGAGCCCAGGCGGGCGAGGGCCTCGTAGCCCAGGCCGCGGCGCGGTACGGCCCGCAGCCGCTCCTTGACCTGCTTGAGCGTGGCGGCCCAGTCCGGACCGTCGGCCGGGCCGACCGGGACGAGGGTGACGGGGTACTGGGTGGTGAACCAGCCGACGGTCCGGGAGAGGTCCAGCCCGTCGAACAGGTCCTCCCGGCCGTGGCCCTCCAGGGCGACGGTGACCTCCCCGGTGCCGGTCCAGTCGACGAGGGCCCGGCCCAGTGCGCTCAGCAGTACGTCGTTGACCTGGGTCCGGTAGGCCTCGGGGACCTTCCGCAGCAGCGCCTCGGTGGTGGCGCGGTCCAGCCGGGTGCGCAGGGTGCGCACGGAGCCGGCCGACGGGGTGCCTCCGGGGTGGTCGACGGGCAGCGGCTCGGCCGGTGCCCCCGCTTCGGCCGTCCAGTACGGCAGGTCCTCGTCGAGCCCGCCGGCCCGGACCAGTTCGCCGAGGTCGCGGGCCCAGTCGGTGAACGGCGTCGGCTCGGGTGCCAGGCGCGGTTCGGCGCCCGCCGCCGCCTGCCGGTAGGCCTGTTCCAGGTCGGCGAGCAACACCCGCCAGGAGAAGCTGTCCACGGCCAGGTGGTGGGCCGTCAGGAAGAGCTGGGGACGGGCCTCGCCGGCCGGGCCCGGACGGACGTCGCGCAGCAGGACGGCGCGCAGCAGTTCGCCGGTGGCCGGGTCGAGGGCGGCGCGGGCGGCGTCGGCGGCCTCGGCCCGGTCTGCCGCCGGGTCGGGCCGGGTCAGCGGCGCGGTGCCCGGGGCCTCGACCGGCTGCTGGCGCCAGCCGTCCGCGCCCCGGGTGAACCGGGTGCGCAGCGCCGGGTGGGCGGCCACGACGGCCCGCAGGGCCCGTTCCAGGGCCGGTTCGTCGAGCTGCTGCGGCAGGTCGAGCAGCATCGACATGCTGAAGCGGCTCTGCGGGCCGTGGGCGGCGAAGAACCACTCCTGGACCGGGGTCAGCGGGGCCGGTCCGTCCCCGTGCCGCGGCCGGGAGGCGGCCGCGGCGGTGGCCGGGCGGACCGCGGCGACCAGGTCGGCGACGGTCTGGTGGCGGAAGACGTCCTGGGAGCCGATCCGCAGGCCGGCCGCGCGGGCGCGGGAGACCGCCTGGATGCTCAGGATGGAGTCGCCGCCGAGCTCGAAGAAGTTGTCCGTGACACCGACCCTGGGCACGCCCAGCACCTGGGCCCAGATGCGGGCGAGGGTCTCCTCCTCGGGGGTGCGCGGTGCGGTGAACTCCCCTTCCCGGATGCCGGTTTCGGGTTCGGGGGCGGGCAGCGCGCGACGGTCCAGCTTGCCGCTGACGGTGAGCGGCAGGGTGTCCAGCTCGGTGAAGGAGGACGGCACCAGGTGGTCGGGCAGCACCCGCCGCAGGGCCGCCCTCAGGTCGGCGGCCGGGCGGGCCGCGCCCTCGGCGAGGACCAGGTAGGAGGCCAGCCGGATGTGGCCGCGCGCGTCGGGCACGGCGGCGACGGCGGCGGCGGTGACCTCGGGCAGGTCGAGCAGCGCGGCCTCGACCTCGCCGGGTTCGATCCGGTGGCCGCGCACCTTGACCTGGTCGTCGGCGCGCCCGAGGTACTCCAGGCGCCCGTCGGCGGTCCAGCGGGCCAGGTCGCCGGTGCGGTACATCCGGCTGCCGGGCGGGCCGAAGGGGTCGGCGAGGAAGCGGGCGGCGGTCAGCCCCGGTCGCCCGAGGTAGCCGCGGGCGATCTGCCGGCCCGCCAGGTGGAGTTCGCCGCTCACCCCGGGCGGCACCGGCTGCAGCCGGCCGTCCAGGACGTACGCCCGGACGTTGGGCAGCGGACGGCCCACCAGCGGCCGGTCCGCTCCGTCGATGCGGCAGGCCAGCGCGTCGACCGTGCACTCGGTGGGGCCGTAGTAGTTGTAGGCGGCGGTGTCCGGGCGCCCGGCGAGTTCGCGCCAGAGCCGGGGCCCGACCGCCTCGCCGCCGAGCATCAGCACCCGCGGGCGGTGCCGCGGATCGTCGAGCAGCCCGGCGGGCAGCAGTTGGCGCAGGTAGGAGGGGGTCACGTCGAGGAAGTCGACGCGGTGCCGCACGACGTACTCGACCAGGGCCGCCGGGTCCCTCCGGGTCGCCTCGTCGACCAGGTGCAGCGGGTGGCCGTCGGCCATCAGCAGCACGCCCTCCAGGGAGGTGTCGAAGGAGAACGAGGCGGTCAGCGCCACGCGCAGCGGTCCGCCGCCGGCGTCGGCGACGAAGCCCGCCCGGTGGGCGGCCAGCAGGTTCACCAGCGCCCGGTGGGGGACGGCGACGCCTTTGGGGCGACCGGTGGAGCCGGAGGTGTGGAGCACGTACGCGGTGTTCGCCGGGTGCAGCGGGGCGCTCCGGTCGGCGTCGGTGGGGTCGGTGTCCGGCCCGGTGGCGGGCAGCGCGCGCAGCGCCGCCTCGTCCAGGACCAGGGCCGGGCGGGCGTCGTCCAGGAGTTGGCGCACCCGCTCGGCCGGCAGCGCCGGGTCCAGTGGCAGGTAGCCGGCGCCGGCCTTCCAGACGGCGACCATCGCGGTGACCATGTCGGCGGTGCGCGGCAGGCGCAGTGCGACGAGCCGTTCGGGGCCGGCGCCGAGCGCGATGAGGTGGTGGGCGAGCCGGTTGGCGCGGGCGTTGAGCGTCGCGTAGTCGAGGCACTCCGTCCCGGCGACCAGCGCCGGGGCGTCCGGGGTCAGCGCCGCCCTGCGTTGCAGCAGTTCGGGGTAGGTGGTGTCCGCCACGGGCAGTTCGGTGGCGTTCCACTCCCGGGTCAGCTGCCCGGTCTCCCGCGCGGAGAGCAGCGGCAGGGTGCCGATCGGGCGGTCCGGTTCGGCGGCGGCGCCGTCCAGCAGCCGCAGCAGCTGGTCGGTCATCCGTCGTGCGGTGTCGGCGTCGAAGAGGTCGGCGCGGTACTCCAGCGCACCGGCGAGCGCCTCGCCGTCCGGGACGAACTCCACGCTGAGGTCGAAGGTGGCGGCCTGTCGGGGCACGGCGACCGGGGAGAGCGCCAGCCCGTGCGGGGCGTCGGCCGCGGACGGCGCCGGGTGCAGCAGGACGAGTACGTCGAACAACGGATTGCGGCCGGCCTCGCGGGGCGCGCCGACCGCCTCGACCAGCCGCTCGAAGGGCGTGTCACCGTGCGCGAGCGCGTCGTTGCCGGTCTCGGTGGCGGCCGCCAGCAGCGCGCGGAAGGAGCCGGCGGAATCCACCCGGGTGCGCAGCACCACGGTGTTGACGAAGCAGCCGACGGCCCGCTCCAGTTCGGTGCGGGAGCGTCCGGGGGTCAGGGAGCCGACGGTGACGTCCTCCTGGCCGGACCAGCGGGCCAGCAGGGCCTGGGTGGCGGCGACCAGGGCGGTGTGGAGCGTGCCGTGCCGCTCGGCCGCGAGTTCGCGCAGCCGGGCGGTGAGCCGGGCGGGCACCGTGAAGGTGTGGACGGCTCCGGGGCCGGCCTCCTCGCCGCGGCGCGGCCGGTCCAGCGGCAGCTCCGGCGGCACCGCTCCGGCCAGCTTCCCCTTCCAGTACGTCAGCTGTCTCTCCAGTCGGTCGCCGGAGAGCTGCTCGCGCTGCCAGACCGCGAAGTCCGGGTACTGGGCGGCCACCGGGGGCAGCTCCGGTCGGACGCCCCGGGCCAGGGCGTCGTAGGCGGTGCACAGCTCGTCCAGGACGACGCCCATCGACCAGCCGTCGGTGACGATGTGGTGCGCGGTCAGTTGCAGGACGTGCGAGGTGTCGGACTCGCGCACCAGCAGCGCGCGCAGCAGCGGCCCCTGCCGCAGGTCGAAGGGGCGGGAGTACTCCTCGCGCAGGAGCGTGTCGAGGCCCTGCGGCCCGGTGCTCTCCCGGACCGGCAGCGGCGGCGGCTCGGCCGGCCGTACGGTCTGGACCGGCCGGCCGTCGGTCTCGTCGAAGGTGGTCCGCAGCCCCTCGTGGCGCGCCGTGACGGCGGCCAGCGCCCCGGCGAGCGCGGTGCGGTCCAGCGGGCCGGTGAACCGGACGGCGACGGCGCTGTTGTAGCGGGGGTCGCCGGGCCGCAGCCGGTCCAGGAACCACAGGCGCTGCTGGACGAAGGAGGGCGGCAGCGGGAGGCTGCGGTCGGCGCGCGGGATGCCCCCCTCGGCGGCGCCGGACCGTCCGGCCAGCCGGAGCCGCAGCGCTTCCCGCAGGTCGGCGGGCAGGGCCGCGGCGCGGTCTCGCTTCGAAGGCGTCATGGTCGTCGGATCCTCACCGTTCGTCATCGTCGGGGCCGCCGAACGCGGCGTCTTCGAGTTCGCTCAGCACCTGTTCCTCCACCAGGTCCGCCAGGGCGGCCACGGTGCGGGAGACCAGGACGTCGCGGGGGGTGAGCGTGACGCCGAAGGCATCGTTGGCGCGGGAGGCGATCAGCAGGGCGCGCACGGAGTCGCCGCCCAGCAGGAAGAAGTCGTCCGTCACGCCCACGGCCGTCCGGAGGGTCTCGGCCCAGATCCGTGCCACGGCCTCCTCGGTGGGTGTGCGGGGCGCCAGCCGCTCGGCCGGCTCCTCCTCGACCGGTCGGGGCGCGGGCAGCGCGGTGCGGTCGGTCTTGCCGCTCGCGGTGAGCGGGAAGCGGTCGAGGACGGCGAAGGCCGAGGGGACCATGTGACCGGGCAGGGAACGGGCGGCCAGCGCGCGCAGTTCGGCGACGGTCGGCGGTTGCGTGTCGGGGTCGACCAGCAGGTGGGCGACCAGCCGGGGCAGCCCCGGCTCGTCCTCCCGGACGCTCACCACGGCGTCCAGCACGCCCGGGTGGCGGCTCAGCACGGCCTCGACCTCGCCGGCCTCGATCCGGTGGCCGCGCAGCTTGAGCTGGTGGTCGGTGCGGCCCAGGTAGTGCAGCTCGCCGGAGCGGTCCCGGCGCACCAGGTCCCCGGTGCGGTACATCCGGCTGCCGGGCGGCCCGAACGGGTCGGCGGTGAAGCGGGCGGCGGTCAGGCCGGGCCGGCCCAGGTAGCCGCGGGCCAGGGCCGGTCCGCTCAACCACAGTTCGCCCGGCACGCCGTCGGCGACCGGCCGCAGCCGGGTGTCCAGGACGTACGCGCCGGTGGCGGGCAGCGGGCGGCCGATCGGCGGCGCGGCACCGTCCGGTGCCAGTGGGGCGGACCAGGTGGCGACCACGGTGGCCTCGGTGGGGCCGTAGGAGTTGACCATGCGGTGGTGCGGGGCCCAGCGGGCGACGAGTTCGGCGCCGCACGCGTCGGCGCCGACCACCAGGGTCGTCAGCGCGGGCAGGGTGCCGGGGGTGTCGGAGGGCAGGGTGGCGAGGGCGGCCGGGGGCAGCAGGGTGTGGGTGATCCGCTCCTCCCGCAGCACCTCGGCCAGTCGGGCGCCGAGCAGCGGCCCGGGTTCGGGCACCACCAGTCGGGCGCCGTGCGGCAGGGCCATGCACAGTTCGAGGACGGAGGCGTCGAAGCTGGGGGTGGCGAAGGCCAGCACCCGGTCCCCCGGGGCGACCCGGTAGTGCTCGGCCTCGGCGGCGGCGAACGCCGCGAGCCCGCGGTGGGTGACGACCACGCCCTTCGGGGTGCCGGTGGAGCCGGAGGTGTAGATGACGTAGGCCGGGTCGTCCAGGTCGAGCGGGCGGATCCGGTCGGTGTCGGTGGGGCGGTGGTCGGGGGCGCCGTCCGGCGGGGCGGCCAGCAGCGCCGCGACCTCCTTGGCGTCCAGGGTCAGTGCCGGTGCCGCGTCGCGCAGCATCAACTCGACGCGTTCGTCGGGGTAGTTGGGGTCGACGGGCAGGAAGGCGGCGCCCGTCTTGGCCACCGCCAGCTGGGCGAGCACGGTGTCCGCCGAGCGCGGCAGCAGCAGGGCGACGACCTCGCCGGGGCCGGCGCCGCGGGCGATCAGCCGGTGGGCCAGCCGGTTGGCGTGCGCCTCCAGCCGGGCGAAGGACAGCTCCTGGCCGTGGGCGCTCAGCGCCGTGGCGGCCGGCCACCGGTCCACGGCGGCCTCGACCAGGGCGGGCAGGGTGGCCGGGGCGGGCGCGTCCAGCGCCGGGCGGGCCGGTCCGCGCAGCAGCCGCTCCCGCTGCCCGGGCGCCAGCATGTCGAGGTCGTCCAGCCGTGTGCTGCCGTCCGTGCCCGCCAACGCGGTGATGGTGTGCAGCAGTTGGGCGGCCAGCCGCCCGGCGGTCGCATGGTCGAGGTAGCGCGGGTCGTGACCGAGTTCCACGGTGAGCCGCTCGCCGGGCGAAACCACCACGGTGAGCGGGTAGTTGGTGGCCTCCCGGGCGTCCAGTCCGCGGATCAGCAGGCCGTGCGCACCGGCCGTGGCATCGCCGACCGGGTAGTTCTCCAGCACCACCAGGCTGTCGAACAGCGGTGTCCCGGGCGCGACGTGGCTCAATCCGTGCATCTCGGCCAGCGGCAGGTGGTCGTACCGGCGGTCCTCCGCCCGGTCCTCCTGCAGGGCGCGCAGCCAGGCGGCGCACGGCTGCGCCCCGTCGACGGCGACCCGGGCGGGCAGGGTGGTGATGAACAGGCCGATGATGCCGTCCGAGCCGGTCAGCTCGGCCGGGCGCCCGGAGACGGTGGTGCCGAAGCAGACCCGCGACTCCCCGCTCCAGCGCGAGAGCAGCAGCGCCCAGGCGCCCTGCACCAGGGTGTTGAGGGTGAGCCGGTGGTGGCGGGCGAAGTCCTGGAGCCGCTGCGTCTCGGCCGCGCTCAGCCGGTGCGACAGCCACTCGCCGGAGCGGGCCGTCTCGCCCTGGGCGGGCCTGCGGTCGTAGGGCAGCGCGGTGGGCGCGACGAGGTCCGCGAGCACGCCGCGCCAGTGCTCGGCGGCGGCCGCGGTGTCGCGGGCGGCGAGCCAGCCGACGTAGTCCGCGAAGGGCCGGCGCTCCGGCAGGGCGGGCCGTTCGCCGCGGGTGAGCGCGGCGTGGGCGGCCAGCACGTCCGACAGGACGTGGAAGACGCTCCAGCCGTCCAGCAGGACGTGGTGGAAGGTCCACACCACCCGCACCGCGTCCGGCCCGAGCCGGATCAGGTCGAGCCGCAGCAGCGGGGCCCGGTCCAGGGCCAGCGGGCGGGACCGCTGCTCGGCGAGCAGCCGCTCCAGCCGTGCCTCGCGCTCCGCCTCCGTCAGCCCGCTCCAGTCGTGCCGGGTGGACGGGAGCGTCACCTCCCGGTGGACCACCTGCAGCGGCACGGGCACGCCGTTCAGGGCCACGGCGGTGCGCAGCACGGGGGTGCGGTCGACGACGTGCTGCCAGGCGGCGGCCAGCAGCCGCGGGTCGCGGGCGCCGTCCAGGACGAAGGTGATCTGCTCGACGTACAGGCCGTGTCCGGCCTCGTCGAGGCCGTGCACCACCATGCCGGTCTGGGTGGGGGTGAGCGGCTGGATGTCCGCGACGTCCCGTCCGGTGCCGGCCAGCCGGTCGACCGCCGCCTGGTCCAGGCGGGCCAGCGGGAAGTCGGCGGGGGTGCGGCCGCCCGCGCCGGGTTCGGCGCAGTGGCGGACGATCTCCCGCAGCTCGTCGAGCAGTTCGGCGGCGAGCCGGGCGACGGTCGCGCGGTGGTGCACCTCGCGGGAGTACGACCAGGTGAAGGTCAGCCGCCCCGCGCTGACCCGCCCGAGCACGTCCAGCAGGTGGGGCCGCCGCGCGGCGCGGTCCATGCCGCCGGTGAGCGGGCCGTCCGGGGAGTGCAGCAGGCCGCCGGGGGCGGGGTGCCAGTCCTGTCGGCCCAGGTAGTTGAAGCCGATCTGCGGCAGGTCGGACAGCTCGGGCTCCGGCCGCAGGTGGCGCAGCGCGCCGTAGCCCAGGCCGCCGTGCGGCACGGCGCGCAGGTTCTCCTTGACGGTCTTCAGCGCGGTGCCGGTGTCGGCGCCCCGGGGCACGTCCAGGACCACGGGGTACATCGCGGTGAACCAGCCGACGGTGCGGGCCAGGTCGATCCCGTCGAACAGTTCCTCACGGCCGTGGCTCTCCAGGGCGACGGTCACCCGGTCCCGTCCGCTCCAGCGGGCCAGCACCCGGCCCAGGGCGCAGAGCAGGGCGTCGTCGACCCGGGTGCGGTACGCCTCCGGGACGTCCCGCAGCAGCCGGTGGGTGTCCTCGGTGTCCAGCGCGACGGTCAGCGACTCCTCGACGGCGGCGGTGTTGGCGCCGTCGAGGTCTCTCGGCAGGGCGGTCGCGCCGTCGCGGTCCGTGTCGTACCAGTGGGTGCGTTCCCCGTCGAAGCCGCCGGCCGCCGTGTGCGCGGCCAGCCGCTCGGCCCAGGCCCGGAACGAGGTGCTCTTGGGGCCGAGGTCGGGCCGCTGCCCGGCGCGCAGCGCGCGGTGGGCGGTGTCCAGGTCCTCCAGGATCAGCCGCCAGGACACCGCGTCCACCACCAGGTGGTGCGCGGCCAGCAGCAGGACCGGGTGCCGCTCGCCCTCGAAGCGGCACAGCGCGGCCCGCAGCAGCGGTCCGGCGGCCAGGTCGAAGCCGTCGGCGAGGCGCTCGGCCAGCCCGCCCAGCACGGCTTCGCGCCGCTGCGGCGAGCCGGCGGCGGGCAGCCGGTGGGTGCGCAGGTCCGGTGCGCCGCCGGGCGGGGTGCCGTGCTGGCGCCACCGGCCGTCGCCGAGCGGTTCGAACCGCAGGCGCAGCGCGTCGTGCTGTTCCAGGACGGCGGCCAGCGCGGCCCGCAACAGGGTCTCGTCGGTGTCCGGGTCGAGGCGGAAGGAGACCGACTGGGCGAGGCGGGCGGGGTCACCGCCGAGGGTGTCGAACAGCCAGTGCTGGACGGGGGTGAGCGGGGCCTCGCCGACCACCGGGCCCTGTTCGGCGGCCACCGCCGGGGTCGGTGACTCCTCGGCGGCGAGGGCGAGTTCGGCCAGGGTCTGGTGGGCGAAGAGGTGTCGGGGGGTCAGGGCGAGGCCGGCCCGGCGGGCCGCGGAGACGATCTGGATGCCCAGGATCGAGTCGCCGCCGAGCGCGAAGTAGTTGTCGTCGGCGCTCACCTCGGGCACGCCGAGCGTCTCGCACCAGATCGCGGCGAGGGCGCGCTCGGCGTCGGTGCGGGGCGGCCGGGAGCCGGCGGCGGCCGGGGCGGCCCACACCGGCTCGGGCAGGGCCCGCCGGTCGAGCTTGCCGGTGGCGCCGAGCGGCAGCCGCTCCAGCGGCACCACCAGTGCGGGCACCAGGTGGTCGGGGAGCGTGCGCCCGAGGAAGGCGCGCCACTCGGCGGCGTCCGGCAGCGCGCCGTCGCGGGCCACCGCGTAGCCCACCAGGCGCCGGTGGCCGTCGTGTTCGACCACCCGGGCGGCCGCCGCCGACACCCGTGGGTGGCGGGCGAGCGCGGCCTCGACCTCGCCGAGTTCGATCCGGAACCCGCGCACCTTGACCTGGTCGTCCGCGCGGCCGAGGTAGACGAGGTCACCGTCGGCCGTCCAGCGCACCAGGTCGCCGGTGCGGTACATCCGGCGGCCGGCGGGGCCGAACGGGTCGGGCAGGAACCGGGCGGCGGTCAGCCCGGGGCGGCCCAGGTAGCCGCGCGCCACGCCGGTGCCGCCCAGGTACAGCTCCCCCGGCGCGCCGACGGGCACCGGGCGCAGCCGGTGGTCCAGGACGTAGGCCCGGGCGCCGCCGACGGGTCGGCCGATCGGCGGGTCGCGGTCGGGATCGGGATCCGTGGGGTCGGGGTCGCAGGCGAAGGCGGTGGCGTAGACGGTGGCCTCGGTGGGGCCGTAGATGTTCAGCACCCGGCAGCCGGGGACGGCTTCGCGCAGCCGGCGCACCGTCCGGGCGGGCAGTGCCTCGCCGGCCAGGACGACCGTGTCCGCGCCGAGGTGCACGGCGTCCTCCGCGAGCAGGCCGCCGAGTGCCGAGGGCACGGCGCTGAGCAGGCCGGCCCGTCCCGGTCCGGGGCGCTCGGCCAGGGCCAGGAGGTCCGGGACGAGTTCCACGCAGCCGCCGGACAGCAGCGGCGAGAAGATCTCGAACACCGACACGTCGAAGTTCAGCGAGGTGGCGGCGACCACGTGGTGCAGTCCTCGGCCGCTGAACTCGGCCGCCGCCCAGTCGGTCAGGGCGAGCACCGAGGCGTGGGCGACCACCACGCCCTTGGGGCGGCCGGTGGAGCCGGAGGTGTGGATGACGTAGGCGGGGTGCTCCGGCAGCAGGGCGCCGAGCCGCTCCCGCTCGCCCACGGCGTCACCGGGGGCGGCGGCCAGCCGGGTGACGCACCCGGGGTCGTCCAGCAGGATCCGGGTGAACGGGCCCTGCGGGATCCGTCCTTGGGTCGCGGTGTCGGTGACCACGGCGTCGGGCCGGACGTCCGCGAAGAGGAACGCGATCCGCTCGGCCGGGTGGCCCGGGTCCACCGGCAGATAGGCGGCGCCGCTCTTGAGCACGGCCAGCAGGGCCACGGCCAGGTCGGCGGTGCGGGGCAGCGCGAGGGCGACGAACCGCTCGGGGCCCGCGCCGGCCGCGATCAGCAGCCGGGCCAGCCGGTTGGACCGTTCGTCGAGTTCGCGGTAGGTCAGTCGCGCCCCGACGGAGTGGACGGCCGGGGCGTCGGGCGTCCGGGCGGCCTGCCGGGCGAAGGCCTCGGGCAGGGTGAGCCGCGGCGCCTCGACGACTGCTCCGCCGAAACGTTCCACCAGCTCACGGCCCCGGCCCGGCTCCAGCAGCGGCAGGTCCTCCGCCGACCGGTCGAGGCCGGTCGCCAGCGCCGCCAGCAGGGTCCGCAGGCTCGCCCCGAGCCGCTCGACGGTCCCGGCGTCGAACAGGGCCGGGTCGTGGTCGAGGTCGACCTCGATGGCCTCGCCGGGGGCCACCACCACGCTGAGCGGGTAGTTGGTCGGTTCCAGGACGCGTTCGGTCGCCACGCCCAGGCCGTGCCGGGTCAGCGACCCCTCGTCGAAGGGGTAGTTCTCGAAGACCACGATGCTGTCGAACAGGCCGGTCCCACCTGGCAGTTCGCTCCAGGCCTGGAGCTGCGCCAGGGAGACGAAGTCGTACCGGCGGGCCTCCGACTGGGCGTCCTGCAGCTCGCGCAGCCATGCCAGCAGCGGGCGCCGGGCGTCGATCCGCACCCGGGTGGGCAGGGCGTTGATGAACAGGCCCACCATCGCGGTCACGCCCGGGAGTTCGGCCGGTCGGCCGGAGACGATCGTGCCGAACACCACGTCGTCCCCGCCGCCGTAGCGGGAGAGCAGCAGCGCCCAGGCGCCCTGCAGCACGGTGTTGACGGTCAGGCCCGCCTGCCGGGCGGCCGTCCGCAGCCGCTCCGACAGCTCGGCGCCGAGGCTCACCCGCACCGACGCGGTGGAGGAGGCTCGGTGGGCCTCGGCCGGGCGGCGGTCCCGGGGCAGTTCGGTGGGGGCGGGGAAGCCCGCCAGGGTGTCGCGCCAGTACCGCTCGGCCCGGGCCGGATCCTGTTCGGACAGCCAGCGCAGGTAGTCGCCGAAGGGGGCGCGTTCGGTGAGCCTCGGCTGCTGCCCGGTGGTCAGCGCGGCGTACCGCTCGCACACCTCGTCGAAGACCTGGGCGGCGCTCCACCCGTCGAGCAGGACGTGGTGGAAGGTCCACAGCACCCGCACCCGGTTCGGGGTCAGCCGGATCAGGGACAGCCGCATCAGCGGGGCGGTGCCCAGGTCGATGCCGGCCTGCCGGTCCTCGGCGAGCAGCCGGGCCGTCTCCCGCTCGACGCGGTCGGCCGGCCGGTCCGTCCAGTCGTGGTGGGTCACCGGGACCGTCACCCGCGGCTGGACGACCTGGAGTGGCTCGGCGGTGTCCTGCCAGGTGAGCCGGGTGCGCAGCACCGGGTTGGCGTCTGCGGTCCGCTGCCAGGCCTCGGCCAGCGCCTGCGGGTCGGTGACCCCGGACAGGACCAGCTGGACCTGGTTGAGGTAGGTGCGGCCGTCCGGGTCGAGCAGGCTGTGGAAGAGCATGCCCGCCTGCATGGGCGTCAGCGGGTACAGGTCCGCGACGGCGCGGCCGTCCCCGGCGATCCGGTCCACCGCCGCCTGGTCCAGACGGGCCAGCGGGAAGTCCGCGGGGGTGCGGCCGCCGGCGTCCGGGCGGGCGCAGTGAGCGACGATTCCCTCCAGCGCGCGCAGCACGGCGTCCGCGAGTTGGGTGACGGTCTGTTCGCGGTGCCGGCCGGCGCTGTAGTACCAGCTGATCTCCAGCTCGTCGCCGTCGACCCGGGCGACCACGTCCAGCAGGTGCGGGCGCGCCGTGCCGGGCGCCTCCGCACCGCCGAGGCCGCCGGGGACGGCGCGCACCAGCGCGGCGCCGTCCGCGGACCAGTCGAAGCGGCCCAGGTAGTTGAAGGTGATGCCGGGGGCCGGCGCGTCGGCCAGCCCCTCGTCCCGGGCGAGGTGGCGCAGCGCACCGTACCCGACGCCGTGGTCCGGCACCGCTCGCAGCTGCTCCTTGACGGCCTTCAGCGCGGTGCCCCAGTCCCCGTCCGGGACGGCCAGGGCGACCGGGTGGAGGGAGGTGAACCAGCCGACCGTACGGGACAGGTCGAGGTCCTCGAACAGCCGGTCCTCGCGGCCGTGCCCCTCCAGTCCGATCGCGACGGTGCGCCGCCCGGTCCAGTCGGCCAGCACCCGGCCCAGGGCGGTGAGCAGGACGTCGTCGATCCGGGTGCGGTAGACCCCGGGGACCTCGCGCAGCAGGCCGTCGGTCCGCTCACGGTCCAGCCGGACCGTCACACTGCGCAGGTCGGCGGCGGTGTTGCCGCCGTCGCCGTCCACCGGAAGCGGGGTCGCGCAGGCCCGGGCGGCGGCCGCCCAGTGGGCGCGCTGGTCGGCGAAGCCGCCGCCCGCGGTGTGCTCGGCCAGGCGGCGGGTCCACTCCCGGACGGAGGTGGTGCGGGCGGGCAGCCGCAGCGGCCGGCCCTCCACGGCCTGCCGGTAGGCGGTCTCCAGGTCCTCCAGCAGCACCCGCCAGGAGACGCCGTCGACCACCAGGTGGTGGACGGCGAGCAGCAGCCGGGCGGGCCGGGTGCCGTCGGTGGCCGCGGGGGAGGAGACCAGCAGGCGGGCGGTGAGCAGCGGTCCCGCGGCCAGGTCGAACCCGGCGTGGGCGGCCTCGGTGACGGCGGCCTCGTCGCCGAGGTCGTGGACCTCCAGCAGGTCGGGGGCGGCGCCGTCCGCCGGGGCGCAGTGCTGCTGCCAGGTCCCGTCCGCCCCGGCGGTGAACCGGCAGCGCAGGGCGTCGTGGTGGGCCCACAGGGCCGTGAGCGCACGGCGCAGCGCCTCCGGGTCGACCGGGCCGGGCGTCTCCACGACCACGGACTGGTTGAAGTACCCGGCGTACGGCGGGTGCGGGTCGAGGAACCAGTGCTGGATGGGCGTCAGGCCGACCTCGCCGCTGACCGGCTCGGTGCCGGCCACGGCGACGACGGTGCCGGCGGCCGCGGCCAGCGCGGCTACGGTGGGGTGGCGGAACAGGTCGCGGGGGGAGAGCGCGAGGCCGGCGGCCCGGGCGCGGGAGACGACCTGGATGCTGAGGATCGAGTCGCCGCCGAGCAGGAAGAAGTCGTCGTCGACCCCGACCCGTTCCACGCCGAGCAGTTCGGCCCAGATCGCCGCGAGGAGGCGTTCGGTGCTGGTGCCCGGGTCGCGGTGGGCGCGCTCCCCGGCCGCCGACCAGTCGGGGGCGGGCAGCCGCCGGCGGTCCACCTTGCCGTTGGCCGTCAGCGGGAGTTCGGGCACCGTGACGAAGGCCGCGGGCAGCATGTAGTCGGGCAGGTCGGCCGCCAGGTGGGCGCGCAGTGCGGCGGCGGAGGGCGGCTCGGGGCCGTCGGCCGGCACCAGGTGGGCGACCAGCCGCTTGCGGCCCGCGTCCTCGTGCAGCGAGACGACGGCCTCGGCGACGCCCGGGTGGGCGGTGAGCCGGGCCTCGATCTCGGCGGGTTCCACGCGGAAGCCGCGGATCTTGATCTGGTCGTCCGCGCGGCCCACGAAGTGCAGTTCGCCGTCCTCGCTCCACCGGGCGGTGTCGCCGGTGCGGTACATCCGGCTGCCGGGCGGCCCGAAGGGGTCGGCGAGGTAGCGGGCGGCGGTCTCGCCGGGCCGGCCCGCGTAGCCCCGGGCCAGTCCGGCGCCCGCGATGTACAACTCCCCGGTGATGCCGGGTGGTTGCGGCTGGAGCAGACCGTCCAGCAGGTACACCCGGGTGTTGTCCAGCGGACGTCCGATCGGCAGCACGGCGGGCAGCGGGTCGCCGGCGCGGAAGGCCCGCCGGGTG
The DNA here is from genome assembly GCF_042883685.1 of Kitasatospora sp. NPDC058190. NCBI lineage: Bacteria > Bacillati > Actinomycetota > Actinomycetes > Kitasatosporales > Streptomycetaceae > Kitasatospora > Kitasatospora sp. NPDC058190. Next base: position 120,875 of record NZ_JBHVVI010000010.1, on the reverse strand, counting down.
GCGAAGGTGGTGGTCTCGGTCGGGCCGTAGCCGTCCACCACGGTGAGGTCGGGGCAGGCCTCCAGGACCTTGCGCACGACCGCGCCCGGCACCGCCTCGCCGCCGGTCCACACCTCGCGGGCGCCGCGCAGGCAGCCCGGGTCCTCCTGGGCGAGGAGGCGGAACAGCCCGGCGGTCAACCACAGGCAGCGCACGCCCCGCTCGGTGACGGCGTGGCGGACGGCGGCGGCGTCCAGGTCCCCCGGCGGGGCGAGGACGGCGGTGCCGCCGCGCAGCAGCGGCACCCAGAGCTCGTAGGTGGCGGCGTCGAAGGCGTGCGGGGAGTGCACCAGCACCCGGTCGTGGCCGGCGAAGGCGCGGTCCTGGGCGAGCGCGGCGACATCGCGCTGGCGCACCGCGACACCCTTGGGGGTGCCGGTGGAGCCCGAGGTGAACATCAGGTACTGGAGGTGGTCGGGGTGGACCGCCGCGAGGTCGGGCTGCGGCCGCTCGACGGGATCGGGCCGGTCGACCCGCAACACCCCTTCCGCCGGGAGCAGTTCGACGGCCGTCGGGGCCCACTCCTCGTCGGTGAGCAGCAGGTCCGCGCCCGCCTCGGCCAGCATGCGGTGCAGCCGCTCGCGCGGCGCCCGGCCGTCCAGCGGCACGTAGACGCCACCGGTGCGGACCAGGGCCAGCTGGGTGGTGACCAGGGCGACGGACCGGTTCATCAGCACGCCGACCGGGCGCTCGGCGGCGACCCCGAGCGCGGCCAGCCGTCCGGCCAACACGGCCGCGCGGGCGTCGAGTTCACGGTAGCTGAGGTGCTCGTCCGCGACCTCCAGGGCGATCGCGTCGGGGGTGCGGCGCACCTGCTCGGCGAAGAGCTCGGTGACGCTGCGCCCGGGTCGCTCGACGGCCGTGTCGTTCCAGTCGGCGAGGATCCGCCGGCGCTCCCCGGCGGTCAGCAGCGGCAGTCGCGCGGGCGGGCGCCCGGCCCCCTCGGGCATGCCGGCCAGCAGGGCCGTGAGCTGCCCGGCCATCCGCCGGACCGTGTCGGCGTCGAACAACCGCGGGTCGTAGCACAGGCGCAGGTCCAGTTCGGGCCCCGGGTGGGCCAGCAGGGTGAGCGGGTAGTTGGTGGTCTCGATGCCGTCCAGCTCGCGCAGGCGCAGGCCGTGCCCGGCGGCCGCGTCGGCGTCGACCGGGTAGTTCTCGACGACCACGATGCTGTCGAACAGGGCGGTCTGCTCGGGGAGTTCGGTGGCGGCCCGCAGGCGGGCGAGCGGGACGGAGCCGTGCCGCCGGTCCTCGCTCTGCTCCTCCTGCAGCTCCCGGAGCCAGTCCAGCAGGCTCCGGTCGGCGGGCACCGCGGTCCGGGTGGGCAGGGTGGTGATGAACAGGCCGGTCATCGCCTCGACCCCGGGCAGCTCGGGCGGGCGCCCGGACACGGTGGTGCCGAACACCACCTCGTCCCGGTTTGCCTGACGGCCCAGCAGGATCGCCCACGCGCCCTGGACCAGGGTGCCCAGGGTGAGGCCCGAGGTCCGCGCGAGTCCCTCCAGCGCCCGGGTCGCGTCGGCGGTCAGCGTGAACGGCACGGCCTGGGTGGACTCCGCGCGGTGGCTTCGCAGCGGCTCGCGGTCGTAGGGCAGCGGCGTCGCCTCGGTCAGCCCGGCGAGGCGACGGCGCCAGTGCTCCTCCGCCTCCGCCGGGTCGCGTTCGCGCAGCCAGGCCACGTAGTCGCGGTAGGGCCGGCGGTCCGGCACGGTGCCGTACGGGACCTCCGCCGCGCCTGGCCCGGACCGGGCCAGGGCCGCGTGGACGGCGAAGACGTCGGACAGCACCTGGAAGAGGCTCCAGCCGTCCAGGATCAGGTGGTGGAAGGACCAGAGCACCCGCACGCGGGTGTCGGAGAGGCGGATGAGCACCAGGCGCTGGAGCGGGGCACTCGCCAGGTCGAGGCCGCGGGCCCGGTCGCGGTCCAGGAGGTCGGCCAGTCGGCCGGGGTGCTCCCACTCGGGGACCTCGCGCCAGTCCAGCCGGGTCACCGGCACGGTCGCCCGGCGCCGCACCACCAGCAGCGGCTCGGGGACGTCCTGCCAGCGGACGTGGGCGCGCAGCACCGCGGCGCGGTCGCTCACCCACTGCCAGGCGGCGGCCAGCGTCCCCGGGTCGGGCACGCCGTCCAGGACGAAGTCCAGCTGCTGGAAGTAGGCGCCGCTGTCCTCCTCGGCGAGGCCGTGGAAGAGCATGCCGGACTGGGTGGGCGTCAGCGGGAGGACGTCCTCCACCGCGCCCGGGTCGTCCCCGGTGATCCGGTCCACGGCCGCCTGGTCGAGCCGGGCCAGCGGGAAGTCGGACGGGGTGCGTCCGGCGGCGCCCGGGCGGGCCGCGTGGCGGGCGAGGTCGGCCAGTTCCGCGGCGAACCGTTCCGCCAAGGCCTCGACGGTGCTGCGCCGGTGCCGCCCCTCGGCGTAGAACCAGGTGAACTCCAGCGCGTCGCCGTCGAGTTGACCGACCACCTCCAGGGCGTGCGGGCGCCCGGCGCTCGGGTCGGCGTCCAGTTCCAGAGCCCGGAAGGTGGCGCGGTACAGCCCGGCGGTGTCGTCCGGGTCGTCCTGGACGTCCATCCGGCCGAGGTAGTTGAAGCTGATCCGCGCGGCCGGGGTGTCCGGGGCCGTCCCGGGGCGCCCCAGGTGGCGCAGCGCGTCGAAGCCGAGGCCGCGGCGGGGGACGGCGCGCAGCTGTTCCTTGACCTGCTTGAGGACGGTGTCCCAGTCGGCCTCGGCGGGCACGGCCAGCGCGACGGGGTGCCGGGTGGTGAACCAGCCGACGGTGCGGCTGACGTCGAGGTCGGCGAAGAGCTCCTCGCGCCCGTGCCCCTCGACGTCCACCACGACCCGGTCCAGCCCGCCGGCCGCGCACAGGGCCCGGCCGAGGGCGCTGAGCAGCACGTCGTTGGCCTGGGTGCGGTAGGTGTCGGGCAGGGTGCGCAGCAGGGCGGCGGTGTCGGCGGGGCTGAGGCGTACGGTCACCGAGCGGGCCGAGGCGTAGCCGTCGGGGCCGGTCAGCTCGTCCGGGAACGGGCCGGCCTCGTACGCCTCGGCTCCGTCGGCTCCGTTGTCCCCGTCGTCCCCGTCGTCCCCGTCGGACGGCGCCGGGACGGCCCGCGCCCAGTACTCCGTCTCGTCCTCGAAGCCGCCCGCGGCGGCGAACGCGCCGAGCCGCTCGGCCCACTGGCGCAGCGGCGAGGACTTCGCCGGCAGCGCCGCCGCCGCGTCGTGCCCGTCGCGGCGGGCCCGGTAGGCGGCGTCGAGGTCCGCCAGCAGCACCCGCCAGGAGACCCCGTCGACCACCAGGTGGTGGACGGCCAGGTGCAGGACCGGCGCCAGCCCGGCCCCGCGCTCGTGCAGCACGGCGCGCAGCAGCGGCCCGCCGCTCAGCTCGAAGGGGCCGAAGTGCGGGCTGTCGCCGTCCGGTCCGGTGTGGCGGCCCAGCCGGATCCGGGGCGCCCGGTCGTCGATGTGCCAGTGCACGTCGGCGGCGGCGCCGGCCGCGCCGTCGGGGGCCGTGAAGACCGAGCGCAGGGCGTCGTGGTGGGCGACCAGGTCGTTCAGGGCGGCCTCCAGCGCCGCCGGGTCCGGGTCGTCCCGCAGGAGGAGGGAGAGCGCCTGGTTGAAGTGGCCGGCGCGACCGGCGGCCCGGTCGAACCACCAGCGCTGGATCGGGGTCAGCACGCCGGTCCCGGTCGCGGCCACCGGGGCGGGGGCGGCGGGCCGTTCGGCGGCGTCCGCGCAGCGGGCCAGCGCGGCGACCGTCTGGTGCCGGTAGAGGTCCCGGGAGGTCACCGGCAGCCCGCTCTGCCGGGCCCGGGCCACCACCTGGATGCCGAGGATGGAGTCGCCGCCGAGGTCGAAGAAGTTGTCGTCCGCGCCGACGCGTTCCAGCCGCAGCACCTCCGCCCAGATGGCGGCGAGCGTGCTCTCGGTGGAGGTGCGGGGGGCGACGTGGCGGACCGCGGACACGGCGGGGCCCGGGTCGGGAAGCCGGCCCCGGTCGAGCTTGCCGTTGGGGTTGAGCGGCAGGGCAGGCAGCGGCACGACGGTCGAGGGGACCAGGTAGTCGGGCAGGGCCAGGCCGAGCGCGCGGCGCACCGCCTCGGGTTCCACCCGGCCGCCCGGGACGGGCACCACATAGCCGACCAGGCGCCGGGTGCCGTCCCCCTCGGAGACGGTTGCGGCGGCCTCCGCGACGCCCTCGCAACGCCGCAACGCCTCCTCCACCTCGCCCAGTTCGATCCGGAAGCCGCGGACCTTGACCTGCTGGTCGCTCCGGCCGAGGTACTCCAGGTCGCCGTCGGCGTTCCACCGCACCAGGTCCCCGGTGCGGTACATCCGCTCCCCCGGCAGGCCGTACGGGTCGGCGACGAACCGGGCGGAGGTCAGCCCGGCGCGGCCCAGGTAGCCGCGTGCCAGGCCGCCGCCACCGAGGTACAACTCGCCCACCACACCCGGGGGTTGTGGGCGCAGCGCGTAGTCGAGGACATAGGCCCGGGTCCGGGCGATCGGTCGGCCGATCGGCGGCGCCTGCTCCGGCAGCCGGTCGCCGGCGAACCAGGCCGTGGCGTACACGGTGGCCTCGGTGGGGCCGTAGATGTTGGCGATCGCGCTGCCGGGCAGGGCGTCGCGCAGGTCGCGCAGCGCCTGGGCGGAGAGGGCCTCGCCGGCCAGTACGGCGGTGTCGGCGTCGACCTGGGCGGCGCCTCCGGAGATCAGTCGGGAGATCACCGAGGGCACCCCGCTGACCAGGCCGACCTGCCGCGGGACCGGCTCGTCGGCGAGGGCGGACAGGTCGGCGACCAGTTCGACGGTCCCGCCCGCCAGCAGCGGGCAGAGCAGTTCGAAGACCGACACGTCGAAGTTGAGCGAGGTGGCGGCGACCACGTCCAGCCCGCCGGGCCCGAACCGCTCCAGCGCCCAGCGGGCGAGCTCAACGACGCTGCGGTGGGTGACCACGACGCCCTTGGGCCGGCCGGTCGACCCCGAGGTGTAGATGACGTACGCGGGGTGCTCCGGCAGCAGCGGGCCCAGCCGGTCGGCGTCCGTCGGATCGGCGTCCGTCGGATCGGTGTCCGTCGAGTCGGCGAGGCCGGCGATGTCGTCGGTGTCGGCGAAGCCTGCGGCGGCGCAGTCCTCCAGCAGCAGGACGGGGCAGTCCTCGGGCAGCGCGGCCGCCGTCTCCCGGGTGGCGAGGACCAGGGCGGGCCCGGCGTCCGCCAGCATGAAGCGGACCCGCTCGGCCGGGTAGCCGGGATCCACCGGCAGGTACGCCGCGCCCGACTTCAGCACCGCCCACAGCACCGACGGCAGTTCGGCGGAGCGGGGCAGACAGACCGCGACCAGCCGCTCCGGTCCCGCACCGCGGGAGACCAGCAGCCGCGCGAGGCGGTTGGCGCGTCGGTTCACCTCCGCGTAGTCCAGCCGCACCGGGCCGCAGACCACGGCGGTCCGCTCGGGCGTGCGGGCCGCGCTCGCCTCGAACAGCCCGGGCAGCACGGTGTCCGGCAGGTCGCACCGGGCGCGCACGGGCGGGTTCCAGGCGTCGATCAGGGTGCGCTGCTCCTCCTCGGAGAGCATGGGGAGTTCGGCGAGGGTGCGCTGCGGTCCGTCGGCCATCCCCGCCAGCAGACGGTGCAGGTGGCGGGTCATCCGGGCCACGGTGCGCTGGTCGAACAGGTCCGTGTTGTACTCCACGGTGAGCGCGCAGCCGCCGGCGTCCTCCGGGGTGAACTCCAGCACCAGGTCGAACCGAGCGGCCGGGCGGGGCAGCGGGTGGTCCTCGAAGCGCAGGCCCCCGGCGGGCGGCGGCGTGGTGCCGGTCTGCTGGACGACCAGGACCTGGACCAGCGGGGTCCGGCTGGGGTCCCGGGGCGGGGCCAGTTCCTCGACCACCCGGTCGAACGGCACTGCGGCGTGGGCGAAGGCGTCCAGCAGGGTCGTGCGCACGCTCTCGACGAACCGGTCGACGGTGGCCTTCCCGTCCACGTCGGCGCGCAGCACCACGGTGTTGACGAAGAAGCCGGTCACCTCCTCCAGCTCCCGGCGGTCGCGCCCGTTGGTCACGGTGCCGAACACCACGTCCCGCTGGCCGGAGTAGCGCGAGAACAGCAGCGCGGACGCCCCGGCGAACAGGGTGAAGACCGTCGTGCCGCGCCCTGCGGCCAGGTGTCGCAGCCGGGCCGTCAGGTCGGCCGGGAGGTGGTGGCGGTGCGCCGCGCCGACGGTGGTGCGCAGCGCGGGCCGGGGCCGGTCGGTGGGCAGTTGCAGGGGCTGCAGGTCCGCCAGGCACCGGTTCCAGTAGGCGAGGTCCGCCGCGTCTGCGGGTCCGCCCCCGGCGGCCCGGCGGCGCTGTTCCCAGGACGCGAAGTCGGGGTACTGGAGGGCGGGCACGGGCAGCCCGTCCGCCTCACCGGAGACCTCCGCCCGGTAGAGCGCGGCCAGTTCGCGGGTGAGGACGCCCACCGACCAGCCGTCGGTGATGATGTGGTGCTGCCCCAGCAGCAGCAGGTGTTCCTCGGCGGTGAGCCGGATCAGCAGCGCCCGGGCGAGCGGGCCGTCCGTCAGGTCGTAGGGGCGGCTCAGCTCCTCGGCCAGCAGGCGGTCGGCCGCATCGAGGCGTTCCGGTGCGGGCAGAGCGCCGAGGTCGGCGGTGCGCAGGTGCAGGGCGCCGGCCTCGGCGACGCGCTGGACGAGCTCTCCGTCGACGGTGGCGAAGGTGGTGCGCAGCGAGTCGTGGCGGGCCGCGAGCCGGCCCAGCGCCCGGCCCAGGGCCTCGGGGTCGGGTGTTCCGTGCAGCCGCAGGGCGACGCCGGTGTTGTACTCGTTTCCGCCCGCGGTGAGGTCGTCGAGGAACCAGAGCCGTCGCTGGGCGCTGGACAGCGGCAGCGGCGAGTCGCGCGGGGCGGGCGGGATCGGCTCCGGCGGCGCGGCGGCGTGCTGTTCGTCCAGCAGCTGGGCGAGGGCGGCGACGGTGCGCGCGGTGAAGACGTCCCGGAGGGTGAGCCGGGCACCCAGCCGCTCCGCGATCCGGGTCAGGGTGCGGGCGGCGAGGATCGAGTCGCCGCCGAGGTCGAAGAAGTCGTCCGTCACCCCGACGGCGTCGACACCCAGGACCTGAACCCAGACGGCCGCCAGGGTGCGTTCGCGCTCGGTGCGGGGTTCGGCGGGTGCGGCCGTGGTCGGACGGGCGGGCGCCGGCAGCGCCCGCTGGTCGATCTTGTGCTGCGGGGTGAGCGGCAGCGCGGCCAGGACGAGGACGGCGGACGGCACCAGGTGGGCCGGCAGGGCGGCGGCCAGGGCCGCGCGCAGCGCCGCCGGGTCGGGGGCGTGCTCCGGGTCGGCGGGCGTGACGTAGCCGACCAGCCGCTCCCGGCCCGGCTCGTCCTCCCGGACCACGACGACGGCCTGGTCGACGTCGGGGTGCGCCCGCAGGACGGCCTCGACCTCCCCCGGTTCGATGCGGAAGCCACGGATCTTCACCTGCCGGTCGAGTCGGCCGAGGAACTCCAGTTCCCCGTCGGCTCTCCGGCGGGCCCGGTCGCCGGTGCGGTAGAGCCGGGCCCCGGGCGGCCCGAAGGGGTCGGCGACGAAGCGGGCGGCGGTCAGACCGGGGCGGCCCAGGTAGCCGCGGGCGACGCCCTCCCCACCGATGTACAACTCGCCGTCGACGCCCGGAGGTTGGGGGCGCATGGCGTCGTCCAGCAGGTACGCCCGCGCGTGCGGCAGCGCGTCGCCGATGGTCGGGGTGCCACGGCCGGCGGTCAGCGGCCCGGTCCAGGTGGCGACGATGGTGGCCTCGGTCGGGCCGTAGGAGTTGACCATGCGTCGGCCGGGCGCCCAGCGGTCGACCAGGTCGGCGGGGCAGGCCTCGGCTCCGACGATCAGGGTGCGCAGGTGGCGGCCCGCTCCGGCGGGCACGGTGGCCAGCGCCGCCGGCGGGATGAGGGCGTGGGTGATGCGGTGATCGTCCAGCACGGCGGCGAGTTCGTCACCCAGCCACGGGCCGTCCGGTGGGATCACCAGGGTGGCACCGGCCAGGACGGAGATGAACAGTTCCAGGACGGAGGCGTCGAAGCTGGGCGAGGAGAACTGCAGCACCCGGTCGCCCGGACGCACGGCGTACCGCTCGACGGCCGCCTCGGTGAACCCGCCGATCCCGCGGTGGGTGACGACCACGCCCTTGGGTGTCCCGGTGGAGCCCGAGGTGTAGATCACGTAGGCCGCGTGGTCGACGCCGGTCGCGGCGCCGAGCACCTCCGGGGTGTCCGGGGCGCTGGTCCCGGCCTCCAGTACCGCGCGGACCCGGGCCGGATCGTCCAGGACCACGGCGGGCGCGGCGTCGGCGAGCATCAGCGCCCGCCGCTCGGCGGGGTAGCCGGGGTCCACGGGCAGGAAGGCGGCGCCCGTCCGCACCACGGCCAGCTCGGCGGCGACGAGTTCCATCGAGCGCGGCAGGACCAGCGCCACCGTCCGTTCCGTCCCGGCGCCGCGCCGTCCCAGGTCGCGGGCCAGCCGGTCGACCCGGTCCGCGAGGTCCCGGTAGGTCCAGGTGCGCCGCCCGTCGGTCACCGCGGGGGCGTTCGGGGTGCGGGTCACCCGGGCGGCGAACAGCTCGTCGAGCGTCCGGTGCGCCGGCGACGGGGGCGCGTCGTCGCACGGCGCCGCGGTGGCGTCGCCGGCCCGCGACGGGGCGGACGTGCGCACGGGCTGGGCAGGCCGGTCGGCCATGGCGGAAGATCCTTCCGGACGGGGAGAGGATGCGACGAGGGCACCCGGGCGGGGGTGAGCCCGGCACGGGAGGGGCGGTGCGGGCGTGCCGGGGGTGAGCCCGGCACGGGAGGAGCGGTGCGGGCGTGCCGGGGGTGAGCCCGGCACGGGAGGAGCGGTGCGGGCGTGCCGGGGGTGAGCCCGGCACGGGAGCGGCCCGGACTGCTCAGGCGGGGTCGACCCGCCGTGCGGTGCGCCCGGAGACCTGCACCCGGTCGATCACCCCGGTGCCGGGGTCCCGGTGGAAGCGCCCGCCGGGTTCGGGGCGGCCGGTGTCGGGGGCGAGCAGGTCGTAGGAGAGGTCGGCGAAGCAGCGCATCGGAATCGGCAGGTCACCGTCCACGGAGAGGGTCGACGATCCGTCGCGGGCCGGCTCGACGCGGTAGCGGATCCCACCGTTGACGTAGCTGCCCGCGCACTCGGGCAGGACGACCGGGTCTCCCGAGGCGGCGGGTGCGACCGCGGCGGGCACCCGGAGGTCGATCAACTCGGCCAGGTCGTCGGCGAGTTCGCGCCAGAGCGCGGTGGCGGCCCCGGCGTTGCCCGTGAAGGCGACCACCACACCGCTGTCCGGTTCGACCCGCAGATGGCAGGAGGTGCCCAGGGCGTTGCCGTCGTGCCCCCACCACAGCCGCTCGTCCTGGCGGTAGAGGGCCAGGCCCGGCCCCCAGCCATCGGCGAGCGCACCCGGCCGGGCGGCGGGCTGCGGGCGGCACATCCCGTCGGCGACGGCCTCCGGCAGGGCGGCGCCGCGGCCGGCCAGGGCGGCACCGAGCGCGGCCAGGTCCACGGCGCTCAGCAGCAGGGCTCCGGCCGGCGCCTCCAGTGGGGCGAGGTTCTGCGCGACCGGCCGGACCCGGCCGGTCGCGGTGTTGAGCGCGTGGCCGGCGGCGACCGGGCGCGCGGCGGCGGTCGCACCGATGAAGGCGGGCGCGGTACCGAGCGGGTCGAGCAGCAGGGTGCGCACCGCCTCGTGCCAGGGCATCCCGGTCACCGTCTCCACCAGGCGACCGGCGGCGACGTAGCCGGCGTTGGAGTAGGAGAAGTCGGTTCCGGGCGGGAACAACTCGTCGTCGGCGGTGCACACGGACGCCAGGTAGTGCGCCGCGGTGGTCCGGGCGGCCGCGTCGGAGTCCGGTCCGGTGGGCAGCCCGCCGGTGTGGCTGAGCAGTTGGCGAATCGTCACTTCAGGCATCCGTCGGAGTTCGGGGAGGAGGTCAGCGGCCCGTTCGTCGAGGTCGAGATCGCCGTCGTCGGCGAGGAGCATCACCAGGGCGGCCGTGTAGGGCTTGGTGAGCGAGCCCACCGGGACGGCGGTGTCCGCGGTGAAGGGCGCGCCGGTGGCGGCGTCGGCCACACCGGTGTGCAGGACGACGGTCTCCGGACCGGTGTCCACCACCAGCTGCGCGCCGGGCACCCGATGCGTGCACGCGAGCATGTCGAGCCGGCGTTGCAGTTCACGTCGTAAAGAAACCGGCGCGCGCTCACGGACCGGAACGGAGACGGAGTACGGCATGGGCGGAAGCTCCCGTTGACTGGCTCTCGGGTGCGGACGTGACAGACGCCCGCGGATGAATTCCGGATTACTGAGGTGCGCCCGGCGCATTTTCCGGTCGCCCGCGCCCCCGGCTCACGACTCGCGGGAACAACGGGAATACCCGGGCGGGTCACGGCGCGGCGCAGCACCCACTCGGGCGGGGAACCGTTCCGGCCCGCCCCGACGCACACCTCGGCCGGACAACGCGAATGCACCGCAATCCGCGACACCGCGGAAACGGTGAACGACCGAATGCGCTTACCCCGTCAGCGGGCCCCGGCAGGAACCCCAAACCCGACCGGTCGCGCTACCCGGCATGGCAATCCCCCCTGCTCCGCTCCCCCGCGTCCCTCGTGCGGACCCTGCCGCAACGGCCGCGGTGGACGGCGCAAATCCGTGACGAACCGAACGCCCGGACGGCGAACGCGGAACAGTCTTCACGGCGCGTCACCCTCTCGCAACCCCCGGCGATTGAACGGAAAGCAACTCTCCAAGAAATCGGAACGGCAAAATCGCAGGTGCGCCTCCATTACTCCGCCGTAGCACCTGATGACGGATGCGGCTCGTTTGGCCGAAACCGTAACGGTCGAATCCGCGCGGTCCGTTCCCTTCCTGCACACGGTCCCCAATCGCCAGCGGAGTCACTCGCGCATTTCCGCGAAACCCGGTTCTCCCGCGACACACGCCCGCCCGTCCCCGATGTCACGTTCCGCCGCGCCGCCCGGTCCACCTGTCGGGTGCGGCCGTTCCGCACCACGACGAACGCGACATGAAGGGAGATCGCCATGAAGGCCGTCATCGTGTGCGTCTCGGTGTCCCACGGCAACACCAGGAGGATCGCCGAGGTCATGGGCCGGGCCCTGGCCGCTCCGGTGATCGAACCCGAACAGCTGGATCCGGCCGAACTCGCCGCCTACGACCTGGTGGGCTTCGGCTCCGGGATCTTCACCGGGACGTTCCACCCGCGACTGCGCGGCTTCGTCCGCTCGATCCCGCCGGCGGCGCCCCGCCGGGCCTTCGTCTTCGCCACCAGCGGGCTGCCCGAACCCCGGTTCCGGCCCTTCACCCGCTCCCTGGTGCGGCTCCTGGAACCGAAGGGCTTCGAGGTGGTCGACACCTTCACGGCGCGCGGGTACGACACCTGGCTCCCGTTCAGGCTCGTCGGCGGCATCAACCGGCACCGGCCGGACGCCGACGATCTGGCGGCGGCCCAGGTCTTCGCCGAGGGACTGCGGCCCCGGCCCGGCGCGGCGTCCTGACGCCGGCCAGGGCCGGTCACTCGACGGGGCGGAGCGTCCGCGCCCGACGCACCGTCGCCGGCACGGGCCGGCGGCGGGTGAGGACCAGCAGCAGGGCGAGCTGGGTCACCGCCCCGACCGCCTGGCCCAGCCACACGCCGTTCACCCCCAGCGGTCCCGCCGACCCGGCCGAGGCGGCGAGTTGGACTCCGAGGCCGAGCAGCACCGACAGCACCAGCGGCCGCCCGGCACCCATCGCCTGGTGGACGCCGCCGAGGGCGACCACCAGGGCGTACGGCAACAGGTAGAACGCCGCCATGCGCAGGAAGCCGACGGACTGGGCGGCCACCTCCGGGTCGTCGGTGAAGAGGGAGGTCAGCGGAGCGGCGAGGAGGGCGGACAGCGCCGCCGCCCCCGCGCCGAGCAGCGCGGCGAGCCGGACGGTGGCGCGCCGCAGGGAGTGCAGGGTCTCGTCGCGGCCGGCGCCGGTGAGGTGCGCGGCCCGGATCGCGGCGGCCTGACGCACGGCGTAGAAGGCCATGGTGACGACGAGCAGCAGCCGGTAGCCGATCCCGTACCCCGCCACCGCCGCCATCCCGAAGCCCGCCACCAGGCCGAGTTGGGCGGTGCCGACCGCCATCCTGGCGGTGAAGTCCAGGCCGAGGGGCGCACCCGCGCGGACGATCCGCAGCGCCGCCGCCCCGACGCCCCGTACCGCGCCACCGGTCCACGGCCGCACGCGCGACCGCCGCCGCAGCGTGACGGCGAGGGCGACCGCCCGGGAGGCCGCCAGGGCCAGGGCCGCGCCGGTGACACCGAGGGCGGGCAACGGCCCGGGGCCGAGGATCAGCAGGGGGTCGAACACCAGTAGCAGGGCGTTGGAGAGCAGGGCCATCCGCATCGGGGTGCGGGTGTCACCGGTGCCCTTGAAGAGCTCGTCGGCGACGCGCTGGGCGAAGAAGAGGGCGAAGGCCGGGAAGGCGACCGTGAGGTACTCGGCCGCCCGGGCGGCGGCCTCGCCGTCGAGGAAGGCGGCCGCGAGCCGGTCGCGCAGCAGGAAGCCGGGCACCGCGAGGGCGAGGCTGCCGACGAGGCAGAGGTGCCAGGCGGCCCGGGTGGTGCGGGCGGCTTCGTCGTGGTCGCCGGCGCCGAGGGTGTGGGAGAGCCGGACGCTGGTGCCGGAGGAGACCACCAGGACGAGTCCGAGCAGCAGGTTCTCGACGGTGCCGGCGAGGGTGACGGCGGCGACGGCGGTCCCGCCGAGGCCGGCCACCCAGAGGGTGCCGATCACCGAGGCGATCACACCGGACAGCAGTTCGACATAGACCGGTCCCGCCAGTGCGGCCAGTCGGGCCGGTTGTCCGCGCATGTCTCTTCCCCTGTTCCGCTCCGCCGCCCGGTCCACGCCCACTCTCAGGCTCAGGCCCGCAGCTGCATCGATTCGAGCTATCACGAACAGAGATACATCGAATCGAGGCATCTCGACAAGAGGTAGCATGGCATCGCCACGGGGGCGCACTGCGACGAAAGGGCCTCAACCGTGCTGACCCTCGCGATCCTGGGTTTCCTGTACGACCAGCCGCTGCACGGCTACCAGCTCAAGTCCCGGATCACCGGCCTGACCGGCCACGTCCGACCGGTCAGCGACGGCGCGCTCTACCCCGCGATCACCAGGCTGGAGAAGGCCGGGCTGCTGCACCGCCGCACCGAACCGGGCAGCGGCGCCGCGCCGCGCCAGACCCTGGAGCTCACCGAGGAGGGGCGGGCCGAACTGCTGCGCCGACTGGCCGATCCCGAGCAGGCCGAGATCACCGACCAGATGCGTTTCTTCGCGCTCGCCGCCTTCCTCCACCACCTCGCCGACCCGGCCCGGCAGGCCGCTGTCCTGCGCCGTCGGCTGGCCTTCCTGGAGGCCCCGAGCAGCTTCTTCTACGACGGGGACGGCGAGCCGGTCGCCGCCGAGCGCGAGCCGAACCCGTTCCGACGAGGCATGCTGCTGGTAGCCCGGGCCTCCGGCGCCGCCGAGCGGGCCTGGCTGACCGACACCATCGCCGAGCTGGAACGCTAGAGCAGTCCGTACGCGCCCGGCCGAACGGCAGTGCGACGGAGTGGAATTACTCCTTTCCACACCTGGCCCCACCCGGCCCGCGCGTCGCTATGATGACCCGTCTCACGTCCACGGCGCCCCTCCGCGGCGTGACCCACCACCGCGCTCCGCCCGTCTCCTGGAGGCAGCCGTGCCCAGTGAAGTGACCGCAGCCGCCCGTCCCGTACCGCTGAAGCTGGACGACATCCCCGGTTGGTTCTTCGGTCTGGACCGGGCCGCCTTCGCCCACCTGCTCTCCCAGCAGAGCGAGGCCGGGGTCAAGGGCGACATCCTGGAGCTCGGCAGCTACCTCGGCCGCAGCGCGGTGCTGCTCGGCGACCACCTGCGGCCGGGCGAGCGGCTGACCGTCTGCGACCTGTTCGACTCCGAGGCGGGCGACGACGACAACGCAGCCGAGATGGCGATGTCCTACCGCAAGACGCTCACCCGCAGCGCCTTCGAGTCCAACTACCTCGCCTTCCACAGCGAACTGCCCGAGATCGTCCAGGCGCCCACCTCGGTGCTGGCCGACGGCCGGATCCCGGCGGGCAGCTGCCGGTTCGTCCACGTGGACGCCTCCCACCTGTACGAGCACGTCGCCGGGGACATCACGGTGGCGAAGGCCGCCCTCGCCGAGGACGGCCTGATCGCACTGGACGACTACCGCTCCGAGCACACCCCGGGCGTCTCGGCGGCGGTCTGGGAGGCGGTCTTCACCGGCGGCCTGCGCCCGGTGCTGCTCACTCCGATGAAGTTCTACGGCACCTGGGGCGACGCCGCGGCCGCCCGGCAGGTCCTGCTGGAGCGCGACTGGCGGGCCGAGGGCTACACCACGGACGAGGACACCATCGCCGGGCAGCGCGTCCTGCGGCTCAACTACCAGGTCAAGACACCCGCGACGGTCCAGCGCTCCGCCTCGCGCCGGCTCGCGCTGGACCTGCTGCCCCCGGTCGCCACCCGCGCGACCCGCCGGGTGCTGCGGACACTGCGCGAGCGCCGCGCCGTCCGGCCGACGCCGAACGCCTGACCCTCAGCCCGCGGCCACCACCGCCGTCCGGGGCACCAGGGCGTAGGCCAGCGCCGCGCCCAGCACCCCGGCGGCGGCGGCCGCGAGCAGCACCCGGTTCAGCCCCTCGACCGGCACGGCGCCGCCCCACTGGAACAACACGCCGAAGGCCGCGACCCCGAGGGTCTGCCCCAGCTGGCGGAAGGTGGTCATGGCCCCGGCGGCCATGCCCGCCCGCTCCGGGGGCAGCGCCGCGAACACGGCGGCGCCCATCGCCGGGCCCGTCAGCCCCACGCCGATGCCCGTCAGCACCAGTCCGAACGCCGGCGACCAGGCCGAGGAGTGCCCGTCCAGGCCCGCCTGCGCCGCGCACCCCAGCCCGCTCAGCAGCAGCCCGGTGCCGAGCACGGCCCGCGGCGACCTGCCGTGCAGCCGGCGCCCGCTGACCAGCGAGGCGGCGAAGGAGGCCAGCGCGAGCGGCATCAGCGCGAGCCCGGCCCGCACCGGCCCGAGGCCGAGGCCCTCCTGCAGCCACACCGAGGTGTAGACCAAGGCCGCGAAGGCGGCCGTCGCGGCGAGCACGCACGCCATCGCGGCCGAGAAGAACGGCCTCGCGAACAGCCGCAGGTCCAACAGGGGTGCGGCGCTGCGCAGTTCGATCCGGCCGAAGGCGGCCAGCGCGAGCCCGGACAGGGCCAGCAGGCCGAGCACGGTCGGCGAGGTCCAGCGCCGCTCCCCCGCCAGGGACAGCGCGTAGGTCAGCGCACCGGCGGCCAGCGCGAACGCGGCCGTCCCGGGGACATCGACGCGGGCCGTGCCCGCGCCCCGCCGCCCGGCGGGCAGGCCCCGCAGCGCCAGCACCACGGTGAGCGCGACCAGCGGCAGGTTGAGGAGGAACACCGCCCGCCAGCCGAGGTACTGGGTGAGGACGCCGCCGACCACCGGGCCGAGCGCCGCCGCCAGCCCGGTCACCGCGCCGAAGACGCCCATCGCCCGCCCCAGGTCCGGCCCCCGGTAGACCGAGCCGATCAGCGCGAAGGCGGTCACGGCCATCGCCGCGCCGCCGACGCCCTGCAGCGCGCGGGCGGCGACCAGCGCCCCCACGCCCGGCGCCAGCCCGCAGACCAGCGAGGCGCATCCGAACACCGCGAGACCCGCGGCGTAGACCGCGCGCGCCCCGAGGCGGTCCGCCAGGGCGCCCATGGGGAGCATCAGGACGGCCAGCACCAGCGTGTAGCCGTCGACCACCCACTGCAGTTCGGACAGCGGGGCCGACAGCGCCGCCCCGATCCCGGGCAGGGCGACGGACAGGACCGTGGTGTCGAGCAGGAACAGGAACGTGCCGAGGCAGACGGCCGTCAGGGGCCACCAGGTGCGCATGAGGCTTCCTCCGTGGAGCTTCGTCGTGGACGCCCACACCCTCCCGAGCGCGGCCGCGCACCCACCAGCCAGGCCTGCCGCAGCGGCGGATACTGGCACACTGACGTCCCATGAAGACGGATACCGTCACCCTTGACGCGATCGACCACGGCCTGGTGCACGCCCTGCAGATCGACGGCCGAGCCCCGCTGCGCCTGATCGGTGAGGCCCTCGGCGTCTCCGAGACCACCGTCGCCCGCCGCTACCGGAGGCTGCGCGGCGCCGGGATCCTTCGGGTCGTGGGCACCCTGAACGGCGCCCTGCTCGGCTACCAGGCCTGGACGATCCGCCTGCGGTGCACCCCGGACTCGGCAGGCGCCATCGCCAGGGCCCTCGCCGCCCGCCCCGACACCTCGTTCGTCCACCTGCTCTCCGGCGGCACCGAGATCTCCTGCAGCGTCCAGACCCGCACCGCCGACGACAGCGGGGAACTGCTGCTGCACAAGCTCCCCCGCACCGGCCGGGTCACCTCCGTCTCGGCGCACCTCCTGCTCGGCAGCCACGTCCTGCCCAACAGCTGGGCCGGCCCGGCCCGCCTCGCGCCCGATCAGGCCGCGGTGCTCGCCCCGCCGCCGGTGGAGCCCGCCGAGGTCCCCCTGGAGTCCGGTGACCGCGTGCTCCTCGACCTGCTCTCCCGGGACGGACGGGCCAGTCACACCGAACTCGCCGCGGCGACCGGCTGGTCGGAGTCGACCGTGCGGCGGCGGCTCGCCCTGCTGCGCCGGTCCGGCGTGCTGGTCCTCCTGGTCGACATCCCGCCGGCCGCCCTCGGTTTCCGCGCCGAGGCCCGGCTGTGGATGTCCGTACGACCCTCCCGGCTCGGCGCGGTGGCCGCCGCGATGGCCGGGCACCCGGAGGTGTCGCTGGCGGCCCACACCACGGGGCCCACCAACCTGCTCGTGGCCGTCAACTGCCGGGACTCGCTGGACCTCGCGCGCTACCTGACCGGCCCGGTCGCGGCGCTGGACGCGATCCAGAGCATCGAGACGGCCCCGGTCATCCGCACGGTGAAGCGGGCCGGGGCGCTGCTTCCGATCTCATGAACACATCGTCAATGTCGTCCATGCCCGCGCGCCGCCGTCAGGCCCGGGCGGCGGGGGTGCTGAGCGCGGTGTCCGGCAGGACGGGCAGCGGTCCCGACGGCGGCGGGGTCCAGGCGTCCGGGTCGGGGGCGAACGGTCCGGTACGGTCCCGGAGTTGGGCGAGGGCGTGGTCGCGGGCCCGGTCCACCTGCCGATGGGTGGCCTCGTCGATCACCCCGAGGCTCCGGGCCTCGGCGTACTCGTCCTCGTCCTTCCAGGTGTGCGAGGAGAGATCGGGGGTGACCACCAGGTCCAGGAAGAGGTCGAAGGTGTCGATGCCGATGGCCGTCCGTCGGTACGGCAGCTCGAAGTTGACGTACCAGCGCAGCGGGCGGCCCTCGGGGCTGAGGAAGCGGTGCACGCTGAACGGCTCCCCGGCGGTGAAGCGGCTGATCACCACCGTGTCGCGCCAGGTCCAGTGGTCGAGCTCCCAGCAGCCGGCGGCGAGGTCGTCGATGCCGCGTTTGCGCGCGGCGACGCCTCCCTCGCGCTGCGAGGCGGTCCAGCTCGCGGGGGCCAGGGTCTCGACGCCGGGGCGGGCGGTCAGGGTCAGCGTGGCGCCGTCGTCCGCGAGGACGGTGTAGGGCATGGCCGTCCAGATCCGGCCGCCCACCACGTCCCGGCGGACGGCGGTGCCGCCCGGCACGAACGGGGGGCGGGGGGCGGTCGTCATCGGACGTAGTACGCGCGGTTGTGGGCGGCGACCGGCGGGGACTGGTAGGTCCAGACCCCGGCGGCCGGGGCGTCGGAGATCAGCAGGGCGAGGTCACGGGCGGACTCCTCGGCGGGGTTGCCGAGGTCGAGCCGGACCCGGTCGGCGGTGCGGTCGTCCAGGGCGTAGTAGCGGTACGGCTGGTAGACGTTGAGCGGTCCGGCGAGCAGCTGGCCCTCGTCGTCGGTGCCGTATCCGGTGATCGGGGTGTTGTTGACCGACTCGGCGGTGAGGCCGATCAAGTCGACCTCCAGGGAGAGGAGTTCCTCGTCGTGGCGGTTCAGCCCGTCCGCTCCGAGGGTGGCACGGCGGCAGGAGACGCTCCACCGTTCGCGCACGGCGGGCGCGTTGAGCGAGGGCATGGTGGTCTCGAACCAGCCGGGATGCTTGGGTTCGGCGTACAGGCGGCGCCCGGCGGCGATGGCGAGCGGGTTGTCGCAGAGCACGTGCAGCCGGGCGATGCCGAGCAGCTTGGTCTGCTCGTAACCCCGGGCGTACTGGCCGTAGTTGACCACCGGGATGCGCTCCTCGGCGAACACCGGGTGGGCGACCAGGTTGATCTCCAGCTCCTGGGTGATGCCGCCGCCGTTCGGGTACTGGGCGAAGTAGAGCTGGTAGTTGAGCGACACGCAGGCCCCGCCGTCGAAGGCGGCGACGGCCAGCCCGGGGTGGCGCTTGCCGAGCACCTGGCGGGCCCGCTCGGGCTCGACCAGGTAGTCGACCCCGACGTTGTGCAGCGCGCCGTAGTGGAAGGGCAGATGGTACGGCTCGGGTACGGGCGGCAGCGGCAGGCCGGTCATGAGTGCTCCGAGGGCGAGGAGGGTTCGGGCGAGAAGGCCACAGGCTGGGAGGCCACGGACGGGGAAGGCCGGGACACGGCGGCCGGCCGGCGCAGGTCCACCAGGTCCCGGTGCATCCGCTCGGCGCTGCGCAGCGCGAGGGCGGCCATGGTGAGCGAGGGGTTGGAGGTGCCCAGTGAGGGCATCGAACCGCAGCCGACGGCATACAGGTTGGGGTGGTCCCAGCAGCGCTGCCAGTGGTCGACCACGGAGCTGCCGGGCGAGCCGCCCATGAGGTGGGTGCCCCCGGCGTGGCCCGCGCCGCGGTAGCCGTGGATGACACCGCGGTGTTCGAGCCGACCCGGCCAGCGGGCGCCCGGGTAGGCGGTGTGGTCCTCGGCGCCCAGCAGGGCGAAGAGCTGGTCGGAGACGGCCCGGGCGGAGGCCATGCCCTCGCGGACGTAGTCGGAGAGGTCGTAGCGGATCGCCGGGACGGGCAGGCCGAGCGGATCGCGCCGCTCCGGGTCGAGGGTGACCCGGTTGGCCGGGTCGGCGGGCTGTTCCAGCTCGAACTGGAGCGAGAACTGCCGTCCCAGCCGGTCGCCGAGGCGCTCGCGCAGTTCCTTGCCGCGCAGCCCGGCGGCCAGCAGCCCGGCGGCCTCGGTCTCGGGGGTGCCGCCGGCCCAGGACCAGCCCCAGTTGCCGATCTCGATCCGGAACGGCGCCCGGTTCCGACGGGCCGGGCCGAAGCGGAAGGCCTCCAGTCCGCTGGTGGAGCCGGGCCCCCGGTAGGGGCCGACCGGGCGGGGCATCAACCCCCAGGTGAGCAGCGCGGGGTGGTCCATCAGGTTCCGGCCGACCTGGTCGCTGCGGTTGGCCAGGTCGGACAGGAGCAGCAGCCGGGCGTTCTCGATCGCGTGCGCGGCGAGCACCACGAGGTCCGCCTCCGCCCGGTGGGCGGTTCCCCCGGCCAGGTACTCGACTCCGGTGGCCCGCCCGGTCGCCGGGTCCGCGAGCACCCGGCTGACCACCGCCTCGGTGCGCAGCTCGACGCCGGGCGCCCAACGGGCCTGGGTGCGCAGCGGGGTGTACTTGGCGCCGGTCGGGCAGACCGGGACGCAGCTGGCACTGCCCGCGCAGAGCGGGCCGGACCCGGACTCCGGCCGGGTCGGCCGGCCGTTGCGGGCGTGCGGGGTGCCGGTGACGGCGAGTCGGGCGGGGTCGGGCATGGCGGGGTCGCGGGCGGTCCGGCCGTCGAGGGCGTCGGCGAGCTGCCGGTCGAGGTGGCTGGCCGGGATGGCCCGCATCGGGAAGGCGTAGCCGTCCGGGAGGGGCAGTCCGACGGCGCTCCGCTGCTCCTCGGCGTCGGCCGCGACGCCGAGTTCCCGCTCGGCCTCGCGGTAGTACGGCTCCAGGTCGTGGTAGCCGATCGGCCAGTTGCGGCCGTGGCCGAGGTCACCGGTGCGGAAGTCCTCGGGGTGCATCCGCGGGGTGAGGCCGGTCCAGAGCAGTCCGGTGCCGCCGTTGGCGCGCAGGTAGCCGCTGGCGTAGGGCAGTGGCCCGTGCTGCCGCAGGTAGCCGGTGGCGGTGAAGCCGCCCTCGGGGTGCCCGGTGAGGTCGGTGACGTCGGGTGAGGGCGCGTCGGGGTTGTGCGGGTACGGCGAGGTGGGCGGGCCGCCGCCGGCCGCGCGGTGGGCGGTCGCGGTCTCGGCTGCGGTGGGCGCGGTCCGTCCGGCTTCCAGGACGAGCACCCGCCAGCCCTGTGCGCCGAGGCGGTGGGCGACCAGGCTTCCGGCGAAGCCCGCGCCGACGACGACGGCGTCCCAGCGTGCGGTCACCGCTCCTCGCCTCCTCGGGGCGCCTCGGCCCAGCTGCCGTGGCCGGGGGCGGCGGCACCGGGTGCGCTGGCGTGGAAGGTCCGCCAGAGCAGGCCCTGGTCGTGGGCCCGGGCGGAGCTGGGGTCCTCGCCCGGCCAGGCGCCGACGTACCAGAGGTGGACGAGGGCGTGCTCGTCGCGGACCCGGTGGGCCAGGACGGTGCGGTGGTGCTCGTGCGCCATGCCGGTGGCGCGCAGCTCTGGCACGTCGAAGCCGGTCAGCTCGGCGCACACGCGCAGGAACTCCTCGAAGTCGGCCAGTTCGTCGACCTCGGCGTACTCCCCGATCCCGTACGGGTCGGTCTCCGACCGGCCGGTCGCGTACGCGCGGGCCTGGCGGGAGTCGGCGGCGTACGACTCGGCCTCGTACAGCTCGGCCTCGTACGGGTCGTCATCAACGGTGCGATCGTCGGACACGGACACGCGGGCACCCCCCACGATCGTCAGCGGATGGCCAAGACATGACAGACACGCGCCGGTGTCGGCACGATCCGTCCCGTTCAGCGAGATCCTGCCGCCCGGGTGGACGACCGGGAACCATTTGATCGAAGGTGCCCGATCTTGACCTCGTCCTGATCGATCAGCGCGCCTCCATGGCCGAAGCCGGCCCACTTCCGCTCAGCCCAGCGCCCGCACCGCCTCCAGCACGTCCAGCCCGAGCCCCGGGTCCGCGTCCTCCGGCAGGTTGACGGACAGCCGGGTGACCAGCCCCGTGTAGCGGCGGTGGATCTCCCGCGCGACCTCCTCCACCGAGCCGGACACCGCGAAGGTGTCGAACACCTCGTCGTCGATCAACGCGGCCATCTCCGCCCAGCGCCCGCGCACCGAGTGGGTGTGCAGCTCCTCCTGCAGCCCCTCCCAGCCGTGCTGCGCCAGCACCGGGCGGTAGGCAGGAGTGGAGGCGTAGAAGGCGAGCCGCTCACGCACCCCGGCCCGGTTGGCGGCGAGCTCCTCCTCGGTGCGGCCGGTGGCGGTGAGCACGTTGCCGACGATCTCGAACGGCCGCCCCGTCCATGCGGCGCCGTCCGCCTCGGCCCGCTCGCGCTCCTCGGTCAGGCCGGGCAGCACCTGCTCGGCCAGGTAGGCGGTCGAGGAGAACGGGTGGCTGAGGAAGCCGTCGGCCACGGCCCCCGCGGTGCGGGTCATCAGCGGCCCGACGCCCGCCAGCAGGATCCGGGGCACCCCGGCCGGGACCGGATCCGGCGAGAACACCGGCGTCATCACCGTGTGGGTGTAGAACTCGCCCCGGAAGCGCAGCCGTTCACCGGTCTGCCAGCTGTGCCAGATCGCCCGCACCGCCTGCACGTACTCGCGCATCCGGGCGGCCGGACGGTCCCAGGGCATCCCGAAGCGCTTCTCGATGTGCGGCTTGACCTGCGAGCCCAGCCCGATCACGGCCCGTCCGCCGGAGGCCGCGTGCAGCCCCCAGGCCTGGTACGCCAGCGTCATCGGGGTACGGGCGAAGGCCACCGCGATGCCGGTGGCCAGTTCGATCGACTCGGTGCGGTCGGCGGCCCGGGCGAGCTGGAGGAACGGGTCGTACGCCGTCTCGGCGACCACCAGCCGGTCCATGCCCCGGCGTTCGGCCTGCTCGGCGGCGTCGAGAATGCCCGCCGGATGCCCGGAGGCGGTGGCGTCGAGGCGGAGGGCGGCGGGTCGGTCCATGGCGGTGCTCCTGGTCGCGGGCTGCGGTGCTTCCCGGCTAGCCTGCCACGCCGTCAGCGCCGCTCCGACCCGCCTCGACCGCCGCCCCGACCGTGAACAGCCGGTCCAGGTGCCGGTCGACGGCGGCGAGCACGGCGGGCGGCTCGATCACGTTCAGCTCCAGCAGCGTGGTGAACCCGGTCAGCGCGAGCAGCAGGTCCGTCTCCACCACCGGGTCGCGGTCCCCCGCGATCAGCCCGTCGCCCACACCGCCGAGGGAACCCTCCGCGGCTTCCTGGACCGGGGGCTCCCGGTCGTCCGCGGCGTCCCCTACGCCCGGCCGCCGGTCGGACCGCTCCGCTTCGCCGCCCCCGCCCCGCCCGAGCGCTGGGACGGCGTCCGCGAGGCCTTCACGTTCGGCCCCGTCGTCCCCCAGTCCGGACCGCTGCCGGCCGCGCCGACCCAGGGCACCGACTGGCTGACGCTCAACGTCTGCACCCCGGACCCGGGCGCGGCCGGACTGCCGGTGCTGGTCTGGATCCACGGCGGCGCCTTCATCTCGGGGACCTCGGGCGACCCGCTGTACGACCCGACCGAGCTGGCCCGGGCCGGGCTGGTCGTGGTGAGCGTCAACTACCGGGTGGGCGCGGAGGGTTTCGCGCTCCTCGAGGGAGCCCCGGCCAACCGCGCCTTCCTCGACCAGATCGCGGCCCTGGAATGGGTCCAGCTCAACATCGCCGGCTTCGGCGGCGACCCCGGCCGGGTGACCATCGCCGGTCAGTCGGCCGGTGCCTCGTCGGTCGCCGCGCTGCTCACGATGAGCCGGGCGCGCGGCCTGTTCCGCCGGGCCGTCGCCCACACCGTGGGGGGCAACCTCTGCGCCCCCGCACTGGCCGCCGAGGTCACCGCCGCCCTGGCGAACCGACTCGGCACGGCCCCCACCGCCGCCGGCCTCGCCGAGGTCGATCCCTGGCGCCTGGCCGCGGCGGTCACCGACCTCGGTACCGCACTGCCGGAACACCTCGCGCGCTGGGGGCGGCTCGCGCAGACCGGCGTCGCGACCGTCCCGGTGGTCGACGGCGAGGTCCTGGCCGGGGAGCCCTGGGCCGCCCTGGCCGCCGGACGCGCCGCCGGGATCGAGCTGCTGGTCGGTCACACCCGCGACGAGTTCCGCCTGTTCAGCGTCCTGGCCGGCCGGCACGGCACCTTCACCGAGGAGGAGGCCCGCACCGCCCTGGCCCAGCTCGCCCCGCGCCCGGACGGTCCGGACGCCTACCGCACCGCCCTGCCGGACGCCACGCCCGAGGACCTGCTCGAAGCCGTCAGCTCCGATGCCCTGTTCCGGATGCCCTCGCTCCACCTCGCCGAGGGCAACGCCGCGGCCGGCGGCAGCTCCTACCTCTTCGAACTGGCCTTCCCCGCCCCCGCCCTGGGCGGAGTGCTCGGCGCCTGCCACGGACTGGACGTCCCGCCGGCCTTCGGCACCCTGGACAGCCCGATCGGCCGGCACTTCCTCGGCGACCCGCCCGGCCCGGCGACGGTCGAGCTCTCCTGCGAGCTGCAGCGGGCCTGGATCCGGTTCGTCTCCACCGGCGACCCCGGATGGGCCCGCTACGAGCCGGAGCGGCAGCTCACCCGGGTGTTCGACACCCGCTCGGAGACCGTCCGCTACCCCGAGCAGGCCTGCCGCGACATCTGGTCGGGGCGCACCCCCACCGCCTTCGACCTCGTCTGACGAGAACGGCGAGAACGGCCGGAGCGGCGGGAGCGGCGGACTCGGCGACGTCAGATCGCCAGGTCCCGTCGCTCCAGCAGCCGGAAGGCCGCCAGCAAGCCGAGCAGCCCCACCCCGAGCAGCACCCCCAGCGCCGCCCACGGCACCCCGCCGTGCGCGAGCAGGTCCCCCGGCGCGTAGTAGTGGAACGGGCTGAGGTAGCGCAGCGGTTCCGCCGGGGACCAGGCCAGGGCGACGAAGTTGAGCGCGAAGCCGGCCGCGCCGAAGGCCACCGCCGCACCGATCACGTACGCCCGCCGCCGGCTGAGCGCGGACACCGCCAGCACCGGCCCGGTCAGGCAGAACGCCAAGGCGCAGCCCAGCAGTCCGGCAGTGAACACCCCGCCCTCCGGTACCGCGTCGCGCAGCTTCGGCGAGAAGGCCACCCCGAGCGCGACGGTCAGCGTGGCGGCCGCGTTGAGGAGCACCGAGGCGGCGATCAGCGCGCCGGCCCGTTCGGCGAGCAGCCGGCGCCGGGAGAGTGGACGGGTCATCAGCAACTCGATGGTGCCGGACTCGACGTCGGCCGCGACGGCGGCGGCCCCGAGCGAGCCGATCACGGTGAGCTGGAGCGCGATCCAGAACGGGTGGGTGAGCCCGGCGCCGAGCAGCCCGGGGTAACTGGCGATGGAGACATCGCTGTTGGAGCCGCTGAAGGCCTTGAACGCGCCGGGCGGGGTGCGGCGGGCGCCGAACAGCTCGGTGGGCGGGACGGTGCCGGCGATCACCACGATCAGCGTCTCGAAGACGACCATGCCGAGCAGCAGGGTGGTCAGCATCCGGCGCCGCCGGTGCAGGGCGAGCCAGACCAGGGGGAGTCGGCGGCTGACGGTGCCGGGGGTCATCGCGCCTCATCCCCTTCGACGGCCTCCTGGTCGGTCGAGCGGTAGAGGTCGAGGAAGGCCTCGTCCAGGCCCGCCTCCTCCACGGTCAGGTCGGCGACCGGCAGTTCGGCGAGCAGGCCCCGTACGGCCGGGACCACCTCGTCGGGCGGCACCAGCAGCTCCACCCGCCGGCCGTCCCAGCGCGGCGACCAGCGTTCGGCGGTACCGAGCGGACGGGCGCCCTGCCCGTCGGCGAAGAGCAGGCGTACCCGCCGCGCCCGCGCCCGGCGCAGCTCGGCCACCGAGCGGACGGTCACCAGCCGGCCCCGGCGGACGATGGCGACCCGGCCGCAGGTCCGCTGCACCTCGGGCAACACGTGGCTGGAGAGCAGCACGGTGCGCCCGGCCGCGGTCTCCTCGGCGAGCAGTTCGAAGAAGGTCTCCTGGAGCAGCGGGTCCAGCCCCTCACTGGGTTCGTCCAGCACCACCACGGCGGGCGTGTGCTGGAGCGACTGAACCAGCCCGAGCTTCTGCTTCATGCCGCGCGAGTACTCCCCCACCGGCCGGGCGAGGTCGGCCGGGTAGAGCTTCAGCCGCTCGCACAGCTCGCGCTGCCGGGGCACCGGGGCACCCTGGAGGGCGGCGAGCAGGTCGAGCGTCTGCTGCCCGGTGAGCTCGGGGTAGAGCCGCAGTTCGCCGGGCAGGTAGCCGAGCGCGGGGGCGAGCCGCCGGTGGTCGGCCACCGGGTCCAGACCGAGCACCCGCACCCGGCCGTCACTGGGGCCGAGCAGGCCGACCAGGCAGCGCAGGGTGGTGGTCTTCCCGGCGCCGTTGGGGCCGAGCAGGCCGAACACCTCACCGGCCTCGACCGTGACGTCCAGGTCCTCGATGCCGACCGTGGCACCGTACCGCTTGGTGAGCGCGGTCAGTTCGATCACCGGTGCGGTTGCGTTCCCGGGCATGCCCACCTCCTGTGGCTACCCCCTCGGATGCGTGTCGGACATCCAAGCGTGGGTGCCCCCGGCCAGTCGAGAGACACGGCCGGGCCGCTTCCGCGCGCTCACCCCTTGCACACGCCCAGCGGCACCAGGCGGGCGACCTGCCGGGCGAGCCCCGCGGCCTCGGTGACGGCGGCCACCGCGTCCACGTCCTTGTACGCCTCGGGCGTCTCCTCGGCCAGCGCCCGCATCGAGGCGGGGCGCACCGCGATGCCGCGCGCCTCCAGGTCGCCCTTGAGCCGCTCGCCGCGCACCATCCGCAGCGCCTGGTGGCGGCTCCACACCCGCCCGGCGCCGTGGCACGCGGAACGGAAGGCCTCGTTTCCGGGCAGACCGACCATGACGTACGAGGCGGTGCCCATCGTCCCCGGCACCAGCACCGGCTGCCCGGCCTCGGCCAGGTCGGCGGGCAGTTCGGGGTCGCCGGGCGGCAGGGCCCTGGTGGCGCCCTTGCGGTGCACGCAGAGCTTCCGCGGCGCGCCGTCCACCTCGTGGGTCTCCAGCTTGGCGAGGTTGTGCGACACGTCGTAGACCAGCTCCAGCCCGACCCCGAGCGCGGTGGCGAAGGCGCGGCGGGCGGCCTCGGAGAGCAGCTGCCGGTTGGCCCGCCCGTAGTTGGCGGCGGCGGTCATGGCGCCCAGGTAGGCGCGCCCGCGCGGGGAGTCGACCGGGGTGCAGGCGAGTTGGCGGTCCGGGAGCTCGATCCGGTAGCGGTGCAGCTCGCGGTCCATGGCGCGGACGTGGTCGGTGCAGATCTGGTGACCCAGGCCGCGCGAACCGCAGTGGATCATGACGCAGACCTGGCCCGGCCGCAGCCCGAAGGCGGCCGCCGTCTCCGGGTCGTGCACCCTGTCGACGGCCTGCACCTCCAGGAAGTGGTTGGCCGAGCCGAGGCTGCCGACCTGCTGCAGCCCGCGCTCGACGGCCCGGGTGCTCACCTCGCCCGGGGCCGCGCCCGCCAGCACGCCGCGGTCCTCGCAGCGCTCCAGGTCGCGCGGCACACCGTGGCCGTGCTCGACGGCGTAGCGGGCGCCGCCGAGCAGCAGGTCGTCGAGTTCCTCCGGCCCGGCGAGGTGCCAGAGGCCACCGCGGCCGAGTCCGCGCGGGACGCTGTGGTCCAGCAGGTCCATCAGACGGCGGATCCGCTCGACGTCGAGCTCCTCCCGGGTGACCCCGGCGGCGAGCAACCGGACCCCGCAGGAGATGTCGAAGCCGACCCCGCCGGGCGAGACCACCCCGCCCTGGTCGACGTCGGTGGCGGCGACCCCGCCGATCGGGAAGCCGTAGCCCCAGTGCACATCGGGCATCGCGTAGGAGGCGCGGACGATCCCGGGCAGCGTCGCCACGTTGGCGACCTGCTCCAGCGCCTTGTCCCCGGCGGCCTGCGGCAGCAGCGCGTCGGTCGCGAACACCACGCCCGGCACCCGCATCGGCGGTCGCGGATCGATCCGCCAGCGGCAGCGGCCCGCCTCGGCCAGTGCGATCTCCACCTCGCTCACCCCGCTCCCGCAGCACGTACCATCCGTCCACCGCGGCTAGACGTCCACCGTGGCGGCGCAGGTCCAACCGCCCGGCCCGGCGCTCAGCTCCAGGCCGTGCAACGAGACGGCCTTCGGTACCGCGCCGACCAGCGCGGCGGTGGCGGCATCGGCCATCCGGAACCGGACCTCGACGCTCCGGGCGCCGTCCAGGCCCTTGATCGGCCCGAAGGCGAGCGCGACCGGCAGTTCGCCGTCGGCGTCCATCCGGTAGATGACCTCCTCCAGGACGCCCGCGAGCAGGTCCGGGTCGCTCGCCGCGAGCACGGTGCAGCCGCGCTCGCCGACGATCCGCGCACCGGACAGGTCGGCGAAGGTGCCGACGACGGCGTGCACCAGCTCGCCGATGCAGCCCTCGGCTGTCGGCGCCCATGCCTCCACCCGCAGGTCCGCCGTGTGCGGCACGCTCCGGTGGCCGCTGCCGGACCGGCCCGCGGGCTCGTGACCGTCCACGAGCGACGCCTCCCGCACCCGTTGCCGTCTTCCCTCCAGAGTCGTCCCGGGGGCGGTCCGGGGGCAAGTGCGGCTGGTCCCCGACCGCCGGGTGCGGCCGCCTTCCGACCGCCGGCCGCGGCTATGCTCCGACGGACGGGTGCGGCTGGTCTCCGACCGACGAGAGGTACGCGGCGGTAAGCCCCGGCGTGGCCAGCCAGGCGGCGTGGTCGCTCGGCTCGGCGTAGGTGTTGGCGAGCCGGCGGGCGACCTGCTCGTGCTCGGCGGCGGCCGCGAAGACGCCCTGCAGATGGTCCGGCATGGTGAGCATCGACGCCGTGAACTCCACGGTGTGGCGGGCGTGTTGCTGCCAGAACCGTTCGGCTGTGCGGCACATCCAGTCCGCCGTGAACGGGGCCGCCCCGTGCTCGACGATGGCCCGCCGGTACGCCTCCGCCGCGCGGGCGGCGCCGTTGGCGCCCTGCCCGGTGATCGGGTCGTTGACCACCACGGCGTCGCCGAGGCCGAGGACGTGAACGGCGTCGACGCCCGAACCCAGCTCCGCCACCGGGCGGCGCACCGTCGGGGTCACCGCGCCCCACAGCCCGGCCCCGGCGTCGGTCGGCTCGGCCGCGCGCCAGAGCTCCGCCTCCCAGGGCAGGTACTCGGCCAACAGCTCGCGGATCCGGGCCAGTTGGACGTCGGGTGCCGGGCCGTCGCCGAACGCGTCCAGCGGCCCGCCGGGCAGCGCCTCCCACAGCAGGATGTCGCAGGGACCGGAGAACGTCAGCGCCGGCTGCAGGTACAGCTCGCCGAGGCCGGGCAGGGCGTGCATGCGCGCCCTGGGCCCGGCGGCCGGGTCGGGCGCGCCGACACCGTGCGCGTACAGGCAGGACAGCGCGCGCTGCGGCCGGTCGAAGGGCGAGCGGGCGGCGTGGCGCTCGAAGATCCCGGCCAGCTCGCCGCGACCGGCCGCGACCACGGTCAGCTCGTGTCCCCGGGCCAGTTCGTGCAGCCCGGCCCGGTCCAGCGAGCGATACTCGACCCGGCCGCCACGTTCCGCGAGCAGTTCCAGCCAGCGGGCCAGCTTGATCCGCTGGTCCACCGACTGGGCCGGCTCGTCCAGCGTCATGGTGAACGCGAGTGCCCGGGTGGCCGGCGGCGCCGCGAGCACCGCCTCCACCGACGAGACCGCCGGCGCCTCGTCCGCCCACAGGTCCAGCCCGGCAGCCGCCTCGATCCGCAGCGCCGGGCCGAACATCGCCTGGGTGGACAGCACCCGCCCGCCACGCACCTGCTCCGGGGTGCGCTCGGCCACCAGCGTCACCCCGTACCCGTCGGCCACCAGCCCGAGCGCGAGCTGCAGGCCGGCCTGGCCCGCTCCGACGACGGCGATCCGGCGCATGGCGCCCTCCCGGTGGTCTGCTGACGTTGCGTCAGCAGGAACCCTAGCCCAGCGGTCAGTCCGCCGACAGGGTTCTGACGGCGGTTCCGACCTCGGTGCTAAAGGCGGTTCCGGCCGTCCAGATGTGCAGTGATCAGCCGCACCACGGCGTCGACCTGGTCCGCCACGTAGAAGTGCCCGCCCGGAAAAACTCGCAGGTCGAAGCCGCCGGTGGTGTGCCGCTCCCACTGGGCGACCTGCTCGACCGTCGCATTGCCGTCGCTCTCCCCCACCAGACCGACGATCGGCTGGGTGACGACGGCGTCCAGGGGCGCGCAGTAGGTCTCGATGGCGGTGTAGTCGGCCCGCAGCGCCGGGATGATCAGCTCGCGCAGCGCCGGGATGGTGAGGATCTGTTCATCCGTCCCGCCGAGCCCGACGATCTCCTTGAGCATGCCGTCGTCCGACAGCTGGTGAATCCTGCTCTCCCGGGGCAGCGAGGGTGCGCGGCCCGCCGACACGAACAGCCGCTCGGGCCCCGCCAGGCCGTCCCCGGCGAAGCGCCGGGTCACCTCGAAGGCGACGGCCGCGCCCATGCTGTGCCCGAAGAAGACGAGCGGCCGGTCCGCCCACTCCCGCAGCTCCCGGTAGGCCTGCTCGGCGAGCTCCGGCACCGAGTCGATCGGCGGTTCCGCGAAGCGGTTCTGCCGCCCCGGGTACTGGACCGCGAGCACGTCCGCGTACGGCGCGAGCGCGTTGGCGTGGTCCAGGTAGTAGCTGGCCGAGCCACCGGCGTGCGGGAAGATCACGACCCGGGCCGGTGCGGAGTCGGACGGGTTGAACCGGCGGAACCACGGGTTGTCGACGGCGGCGCTGCTGGGCATGCGGGGTGTGGCCTCTCTCCGTGACGTACTCTGCTCGCCCCAGTCTCGCAGTGTGCTCGCGACGGCGGGGGCGATTACGGCGTGTTACCCAGATCACTTCATCAGGTCACACCCGCCCGTCCCTCGTCCTATGTCCCCGTACCCGTACACCTGCAGCTCGGTGACCGGACCGGTCGGGGTCTCCAGGACGGCGGCGCGGTCCAGCACCGAGACCGAGCCGCGCCCCGCGGCGAACGGTTCTCCCGCTCACCCCTGACGGCGGGACAGGTGTTCCCCCCGGGTCAGTTCGTGGACCCGCACGACGCGGCCGCTACCCGGGGCGGTCGTCTCGCGTTCGGGTCGCAGGCCGAGTTTGGCCATGACGCGCTCGGAGGCGGAGTTGCCGACCTGGGCGATGCTGATGATCCGCTCCAGGCCGCGCCCTTCGAACCCGAACCGCAGCACCGCCGTCGCCGCCTCGGTGGCGATGCCCCGACCCCAGAACGGTCGGCCGAGCCGCCAGCCGATCTCCACGGCGGGCAGCACCTCAGGAAGGAAGGTCGGAACGGCCAGGCCCGTGAACCCGACGAGTTCACCACTCGCCCGCCACTCCACCGCGAACAGGCCGAAGCCCTCGGCCTCCCAGTTCCTCTCGATCCGCCCGATCCACAGGCGGGTCTCCTCCGGGCCGAGGACCCGCCCGTCACGGATCCACCGCATCACCTCGGGGTCCGCGTTCACCGCGGCCATCGCCGGCACATCGCTCTCTCGCCAGCGGCGCAGGACGAGACGGGGGGTATCGATCATCACCATCCGTCCATCCTCCCCTTCCGCCACCGCGTTTCAAGCCCGCTGCTCAAACCCGCTGCTCAAGCCCGCCGCTCAAGCCCGCCACTCAAGCCCGCTACGAACCGCACCGCCTCCGCCCGCGAACGGGAGACCCCATCGAGCAGCAGCACCGACACCGCCTCCGGCGTCGGCATCGACCCGCCCACCGCGAACGCCGCCAACAGCCGCCCCAAACCCCGACGGTGCCGGGCGAACACCCGGGCCGAGGCATGCCGCCCACGCGCCCGCTGCCCATCGAGCGCGGCATCCGCACCGACGTCCAACAACACCAGGTGCAGCTCACGCCCCCGCCGTCCGGCCTCCCGTGCGAGCCACCGCCGCATCCACGCCCGGCTACCGCAGTCGTGCACCAACAACGGCCCACCCCGCCGCACCGACCCGCGCAACAACCGGAAGTGCTCCACCCGCGCCCACGGCCGGTACACCGCGTACGGCAACCACCCCGGCATCACCGCCTCACAGGCCTCGTGCACCCCGCGAGGATCCACCGCCCGCACCGCACCCCCGCCCCAGCGCCGCAGCAAGGTGCTCTTCCCAGCCCCCGGCAACCCCGACACCACCACCACGGCATCAGCCGGATACGCCACCACGAACCCCGCCCCACCCATCCCCCGCAGGTCCACCACTCCCCACGGCACCACCGTCCCGTCCACCGTGCCGCCCACCACTCCCCCGTCCGCATCCGACCCGGAACCCTAACAACACCCTTCCGGGCCGCCGGAAACGCGCGCTCGGAAAGCACGCCAGGGGCAACCCCGCACGAGTTCGAATCCCGCATCCTCCGCCTCCGCCCAGGAAGGCGGTCGAAGGCCCCGACCGGGTCTCCGGTCGGGGCCTTCTTCGTCCCGCGGTCTCCGTTCTGGTCCCAGCTGCCCCTTGGGCCGCCCCGTTCCCGAAGGGGTAAGCCGTGCTCAACACACCCGTGCTCGTTCCCCGGTCCCGCGACTCACCGCCCGGCAGCCCGGGCCCCGATCGACTCAATCGACTCAATCGACGGTGAGCACCAACTTCCCCGTGACCCGCCCGGATTCGCCGAGTTCGTGGGCCTTGGCGGCGTCCGCCAGCGGGAAGACGGCGTCGACGTGGACCTTCAGCCTGCCGGTCTCGACCAGCTCCGTGACGGCCAGCAGCGCACGCCGGTCGGGCTCGACCAGCATGAAGCCCGAGCGGATGGAGCGCGCGGCCGCGGCCGCGGCGAGCTCGCCGGTCTCGCGGGCCGGGAGGGTGATCAGCGTGCCGCCGTCCCGCAGCACCGACAACGAGCGCTCCTGGTAGTCCCCGGCGATCGGGTCGATCACCACGTCCACGTCGGAGACCACCGAGGCGAAGTCGACCGCCGTGTAGTCGATCACCTCGTCCGCGCCCAGCCCCCGCACGAACTCGTGCTTGCCCGCGCTGGCCGTGCCGATGACGTACGCGCCGTACGCCTTGGCGATCTGCACCGCCAGGTGCCCCACGCCACCCGCCGCGGCGTGCACCAGGACCCGCTGCCCCTCGCGCAGGGCCGCCGTGTCCACCAGGGCCTGCCAGGCCGTCAGGGCGGCCAGTGGCAGGGCGGCCGCCCGCACGTGGTCGAGCCCGGCCGGCTTGGGGGCGAAGTGGCGTGCCGGGGCGGCCACGTACTGCGCGTAGCCGCCGACCATCCGCGGGAAGCCGGGCATGCCGTACACCTCGTCACCCGGCCGGAAGATCGTCACGCCGAGGCCGACAGCCTCCACCACACCCGAGACGTCCCACCCCACGACGCCGTCACCGGGGACGAACAGGGCACCGACCGACCGGGTCTTCCAGTCCACCGGGTTGACGCCGGCCGCGTGCACCCGGACCAGGATCTCCGTCGGACCGGGTACCGGCCGCTCCCGCTCCACGACCTTCAGGAACTCCGGCCCGCCCGGCTCCTCGAAGGCCACGGCCGTCATCTTCTCCGTCGTCTTCTCCGTCGTCTGCTGCGCCATGTTCTGCGCCGTGTTCTGCGCCATTCGGAATCACTCCCCGTCTCGTTCGCGGCTGATCCACAGCCTGACGCCGCCGATCAATCGAAACGAGTGGCCAGATCGCCAATGAGTGAGAGAATCCGGCCATGCAGCACGCCGTGCACCGCGTCGTCGTCCTCGCCCTCCCCGGCGTCATCCCCTTCGAACTCGGCATCCCCGCGAAGGCCTTCGGCCTCGCCCGCGACCGGGACCGCAATCGGCTCTACGAGGTGGTCACCTGCACCCCGGACGGCCGGCCGGTGCGCACCAGCGAGGACTTCTCGATCGCCGTCGAGCACGACGCGAGCGTGATCGCCACCGCGGACACCCTGATCGTGCCGGCCATCGACGACCCGGTCGGTGGCAGCGACCCGCTCCCTGAGCCGGTCGCTGCCGCTCTGGCCCGGCTCCGGCCCGGCACCCGCGTGGTGTCGATCTGCACGGCCTCCTTCGTCCTCGCCGCGGCCGGGCTGCTCGACGGCCGACCCGCCACCACGCACTGGTTCCACGCCGAGCGCTTCCGCGAGCTGTACCCGCGGACCCCGCTCGACCCCGACGTGCTCTACGTGGACGACGACGACGTCCTCACCTCAGCCGGCGCCGCCGCCGGAATGGACCTGTGCCTGCACCTGATCCGCCGCGACCACGGCAGCGAGATCGCCAACCGGGTCGCCCGCCTGTGCGTCGTCCCGCCGTGGCGCGACGGCGGCCAGGCGCAGTACATCGCCCGGCCCGTCCCCGCGGCCACCGGCAGCGACACCGCCGGGGCGCGCGAGTGGGCCCTTGGGCAGCTCCACCGGCCCATCCAGCTCGCCGAGTTGGCCGCCCAGGCGGGCATGAGCGTGCGCACCTTCAGCCGCCGTTTCCTCGCCGAGACCGGCCAGACCCCCGGCCAGTGGCTCACCACCCAGCGGCTCGAACTCGCCCGCGGGCTGCTGGAGTCCAGCGACCTGCCGGTGGACCGGGTCGCCGAGCACGCAGGGTTCGGCAGCGCCTCCTCGCTGCGCCAGCACCTGGCCGCCACGATCGGCGTCTCACCCGCCGCGTACCGCCGCACCTTCCAGGGCCGCCGCCGCGAACCGGCCGGCCGCCACCGCGATCCGGCACGGGGCGCCGCACCGGTGGCCACGAGGTGATGCCCTCGCAACCGGGGGGCGGGGACGCACCGTCCCACGAGACCGGGGCTGGCTCTTCGCGAACGTCCGCGCAAGTGTCCTGCGCCATCGAACCTTGATCATTGCCACTGAACCTTGATGATCGTTAGGTTTGTGCCATCGAAGCTTGAGTGGCATGGGGTGCCCATGTGTCGGGGGTGGCGGTGGGGAGCTCGCGGGTGCGTACGGGGATTCGGCCGTCGGTGCGTTTGATCGTGGCTCCTTCGAAGGCAGCGTCCGGGTCCGACGACGCCCGCTCTGGTCCTGCCGGAACGTCCGGTCCGAGCAGGTGGCTGCGGGCCGGGACCAGCGACGCACGTGCCGCCGATGCCACAGGACGTCAGAAAGTGAGTAGACAGATGCAACCGACGTTCGTACTGGTTCACGGAGCCTTTTCGAACTCCTTCTCATTCGCACCACTCCAGGCCGAACTCGGCCTCCTCGGACACCGTTCGGTCGCCGTCGATCTGCCCGGCCATGGTTTCGAGGCGACCTACACGCGTGCCTACCAGGCGCCACAAGATCTCGAAGGGCTCGCCACGGCGCCCGGCTCGATCAAGGGCGTCACGCTCGCCGACAATGCCGCGCACCTGATCGGGATCCTCGAAAGGGCCAAGCAGAACGGGCCGGTGATCCTCGTCTCCCACAGCCGCGGCGGCATCACGGCCACCGCAGCGGCCAACGCACGGCCCGACCTGATCGACCGCATCGTCTACGTCTCGGCTTGGTGCCCTGTCGATCTCGACGTCAACGACTACTACGCCGAGCCGGAGATGGCCACGGTCGACGCCGCCTCCCTGGGCCTGGCGCTGGCCGGGAACCCGGCCGAACTCGGTCTGCTCCGCGTCAACTTCCGCACCGCGAATCCGGACGCCCTCGCGGCCTTCAAGGCGGCCTTCCTCGCTGACGGCACCGACGAGGAGTTCCTGGCCTTCCTGAACACCTTCCAGCCCGACGAGAACCTGGACGCCGGCACCTCCGCCGACCGGGCACAGGCCGAGACCTGGGGCCGCATCCCGAAGACCTACGTCCGCTTGGCCGGCGACACGAGCCTGCCGCTCGCCATACAGGACCGGCTGATCCGCGAGGGCAACGCGCTGACGCCGGGCAACCCGTACGACGTCCGCACCCTTGAGGGCAGTCACCTGAAGTGGCTGGTCGACCCGGCAGCAGCGGCCCGAGCCCTGGGTGAACTCGCAGCACTGGCGGGGTAGCCGGGGGCAGGAGGAGCACGGCCCGGCGACGACACCAAGGCCACGGCGGCTCGTGCCGCCGTGGCCGGCTCGAAGTTCGATGACACACGCTCGAGCTTCAGGGTCACCGGACAACAGGAGCCGCACCCATCAGGCCACAGCCGATGACCGCGACCTCGTGAGCCTTCGACTGACTGCTGGATTCGATCACTTCCGCCTCCGCTGCTCGTCGTGTAGTGCCGATGGAATCCGCCGGCGAACAGCGCACGCATGCGCGACGGCGGCAGCGGAATCGAGCCGCGCCGGCTCTGCGACGCACTGCGCCGCGCCGTCACATGCACGGCCTTCACCTGCTTCCGGCGGCCGCCCCTCGCATGGTGGCGCACGGAAGCCCAGGTCGAGGCCGATGCAACGACCAGAAGCAGAACTCGAATGGGTTCGGTTTTCCGGATGTGCTGAAAACCCGTCAATCCCCGTGACCGCCGGAACCGCCTACCCGCTCCCCGTCGGGACGTCGACCGGCACCGGCACCGACACCGGCCTGAACGACGGACTCGACGGCGCGGTCGCAGCCGCGCCTCACCGAGCGGGCGACCGCGAGGGCGCCGCTGACGCGAGTCTCGACACCTGCCGCCACTGAGCCCGACGAGCCGGGCACGCCGACTCAAGGCTCCTGGACGACTGACGCGCGGCCGGCGCTGAAGTCGGCGACACGGGCGGACCTCAGGGCAGCTGCGCGCGGATCTCGTTCCAGGCGAGCAGGCGGGTCTTGGTCGGGCCGGCCGGGAGGAGGGGCAGCAGGGTGGCGAGGTGGGCGGTCAGGTTCTTGTGGCGGCGCAGTTCGCCGATGCGCTCGACCGGGAGATCGCGCCAGCCCTCGGCGAGGGCGGCCGCCTCGGAGGGGTGGAGGGCGAGGGCCACGAGGGTGTCGGCGGCGAGCGCTTCCGGGTGCCACTCGGGTTCGTCGCCGGGGCCGAGCCGGGTGATCACCCAGGTGCGCAGCATGAACTCCTGCAGGCGTCGGCCGGCCTCGCCCCAGGGGCCGTCGCCGTGTGTCCGGCGGTTGGCGGCCAGTGACAGGCGGGCCCAGCGCAGGCGGGCGGGCTCGGGTTCGTCGTCCTGGTAGGCGTGGAGTTGGGCGGTCTGCCGGATCCGTTCCAGCTCGTGGCTCCCGGTCTCCGCCCGGGCGGCGCGCTGTTCGAGTTCCGCTATCGACCCTTCGCCCACGGGCCCTCGCCTCCGCTGCCGCGCCGTTACCGATGTGACCACGAAGGACCGTAGCGCACTCGCGGTGCCGGCACCCACTAGGCTGACGCACCGTCAGACAGGGGAGTATGCATGACAGAGGCAGGTCCGACGTCCACCGGACTGGTGCTGGACGGGCTGGCGCGGGAGCCGGGGCGGGTGGCGCTGCGGTGCGGGGGCGAGGCGCTGACCGGACAGGACTGCCTGGACACGGTGTTCCGGACGGCCCGCGCGCTGGAGCGGGCGGGGCTGGGGCGCGGGGACGGGGTGACGGTGCTGGCCGGGAACCGGCCGGAGGCGCTGTTGGTGCGGCTGGCCGCGAACCTGATCGGGTGCCGGGTGGCGATGCCGTTCCCGGACAGCCCGGTCTCCGAGCTGGTGGCCCTGGCGGAGTTCGTCGAGACGACGGCGCTGGTGTTCGACCCGTCGACCTGCTCCACCTCGGCCGGCGCGATCGCACGGGCGCTTCCGTCCGCCGGCGTGTTCGCTCTCGGCCCGACGGCGCTCGGCTTCGACCTGCCGGAGCTCGCCGCGGCCTGCTCGCCCGCGCCGCTGGAGCCCCGCTACCGGCCCGCGGACGTGATGGCCGTGCGGTTCACCAGTGGCACCACGGGGCGGCCGAAGGGCGTGCTGCAGCGCTTCGCGCGCCCGCCGCGGCCCGCGCTGCTGTCCGGGGCGTCCTTCCTGCTCTGCACTCCGCTCTGCCACGGCGGCGGTACGACGGCGGACCTCGCGCTGGCGGCGGGCGGCACGGTGGTACTGCAGGAGGGCTTCGACGCCGCCGAGGTGCTGGCGGCGATCGAACGGTACCGGGTGTCCCGGGTGCACCTGTCGCCGCACCTGCTCCACGCGCTGCTGGACCACCCCCTGCTGGCCGCGACCGACACCGGCAGTCTGCGCCGGGTCGGCTACACCGGCTGCCCGCCCTCGCCACGGCGGCTGGCGGAGGCGACCCGGCGGCTGGGCCGGGTGCTGCACCAGACCTACAGCCTGACGGAGTGCGGCCCGGTCTCCCGGCTGAGCCCGGACGAGCACCTCGCGCCGCGTCTGCTGACCACCGCCGGGCGTCCGTACCCGGACACCGCGGTACGGGTCCTGGACGAGGAGGGCGCGCCGTTGCCGCCGGGCCGGACCGGGGAGATCTGCGTGCGCACCCCGACCGCGACGGCCGGCTACTGGCGCGATCCGGAGCTGACCGAGCGGGTGTTGCGGGACGGCTGGCTGCACACCGGTGACCTGGGCAGTCTGGACGCCGCCGGCTATCTGACGGTGGCCGGGCGGCGGGACCCGATGGCGATCGTCGGGGGGCACAATGTGTTCCCCCTGGAGGTCGAGGAAACCCTGCGGATGCATCCGGACGTCCGCGAGGCGGTGATCTTCACGACCGCCGACCCGGAGCGCCTGGGGCGGGTGCACGCCGCGGTGGCCCTCACCCCGGGCGCGCGGGTGACGGCGGAGCAACTGCGCCGCTGGGTGGGTGAGCGCGGGGACCCCCGGTGCGCTCCGGACGCCGTCCTCCTCCTTCCGGCGATCCCGCTGAACGGCCTGGGCAAGCCGGACCTGCCCACGCTCCGCGCCCTGGCGGCCGAACGGACCGGACGGACCGGACGGACCGAACGAGCCGAACGGACCGAACTGGCCGAAGGGCCAGGACAGCCCGGACAGCCCGGACAGCCCGGACGGCCCGGACGGCCCGGACGGCCGGTCAGCGCCACAGGGGCGCGCGAGGGGGTGTGACGCGCCCAGCCAACGCATCGAGCGCCCGCGCGGGCGACCTCTCGCGCGGCGGTCGGCGGGAAGAACCGACCGTGGGCACTCGACCGTGCGGGCCGAACTGCCGATACACCCCGGCGGCGTTCCCTCGCACCGTCTCCAGGAGGCACATCCTTGACCTGGCTACGCGTCCTCACCGCACTGGGCATCCTCGCCGTGGCGGCCAGTGCCGTGCTCGTCTTCGCCCTCTGCACCGCCACCTCCCGAGGGGATCGCGGCGCCGGGGCCGCGCCGCCCGACCTCCGGAGGGACGCCGAGAGCAGCGGCCTCTTCCATCGGACGGGCGGCGACTGCTGAGGCCGGGTCAGTGACCGGCGAGGTCGTCCGGCCGGACCTCGATGTGATCGGCCGCGAGGTCGACCGCCACCCGGTGCTCCATCCCGAGCGCCTCCAGGAACTTGACCGGCAGCTGGACCCGCCCGGTACGGTCCAGCATCACGTACTCGCGTTCGTTGATCGACTCCTCGCCGTGCTCGTCCGTCACGGTGCGACGCAGCACCTCGCTGCTGGTCCGCCCGTCCCGGATGGCGACCGTGCGGCGCACCTCGCCCGCGACCATCGGGTCGTGGGTGACGATGACGACGGTGGCGCCGAGTTCCCGGTTGACGGTGCGGAAGGCCTCGAAGATCACCGAGCCGGTCTCGGAGTCCAGCTCACCGGTCGGCTCGTCGGCGAGCAGCACCGGCGGGTTGTTGGCCATCGCCACCGCGATCGCGACCCGTTGCTGCTGGCCGCCGGACAGCTCGCCGGGGCGCCGGTGGGCGAGGTTCCCGATCTCCAGCGCCTCCATCAACTCGGCCACCCGGCCGGCCCGTTGCTTCGACCCCCCGGCCCCGGAGCGGCGGCCGCGCAGCTGCATCGGCAGGGCGATGTTCTCGGCGGCGGTCAGGAAGGGCAGCAGGTTGCGGGCGGTCTGCTGCCAGATGAAGCCGACCACCTCGCGCCGGTAGCGCAGCCGCTCCTTGGTGGACATCTCCAGCAGGTCACAGCCGGCCACGGTGGCGGTGCCGGCCGTCGGCACGTCCAGCCCGGCCAGGATGGTGAGCAGGGTGGACTTGCCGCTGCCGGAAGCGCCGACCAGGGCCACCAGATCCCCCTGCTGGATGGTCAGTTCCAGGCCCTGCAGCGCCTGGACCTCGATCCCCTCGGCGCTGAAGATCCGCACCAACCGGTCGCAGACGATGGCCGCGCCCGCTCCGTACGCCGTGGGCGAGGCGGCGGCGAGCGCCCGCTGCCGGAGCTCCTGCAGACTGGGGGCCTCGACGGCCGGCCGCTCCTGGGCGCTGCTGTTCACCGCTGGTCTCCTGTCTCGACGGTCTGGCTGGTCCCGGCTGTCTGCCGACTTCCGGTGGTCTCCACTGTCACGGCCCGTGCCGCTGGTCCCGGCGTCATGACTGCTCCCCCGCCCGCAGTTCGGTGGCGATCTGACGCCGACCGGCGACCAGCGTCTCCAGCACCACCCCGAGGCCGACCAGCACGCCCAGGCCCACCGTGGGCAGCAGCACCGGCATCAGCGCGGGGCTGATGGCGTCCCCGACCCTGGCCCCGACCAGCGTCGAGATGTCGAAGGCACCGCCCAGCAGTCCGACCGCCGCCACCGCGACCAGACCACCGCCGACGGCCGCCGCCAGGGTCTGCGGCAGCGCCTCGGCGACGATCAGCGCCAGCCCCTGCCGGGGCCGCAGGCCCATGGTGCGCAGCCGGGCGAGCACGGCCGTACGGTCGGGCACGGCCCGGAACAGCGTCAGCAGCACGGCGAGCAGGGCGAACCCGGCGCCGGCGGCGGCGGCGTACCAGAACAGCCGCCCGGCGGCGTGCTGCAGCGGGTCGTCGGCGAGTTGGTCGGCCAGTTCCCGGCTGCTGTGCACCGTGTACCCCGCGGGCAGTCCGTGACTGCCCTTGCCGGCGGCCGCGGCGTCGTCCGCGACCAGCTTGGACAGGCCGGTCGGCTGGGTCACGCCGTTGTCCCGCAGCGTCGACCTGACCTGCTCCGGGTCCGGGTCACCGACAGCGAACCACTTGTTCATCCGCTTGGGCTCCGGCAGGCGCTCCCAGGCGGGACCGGCGGGCACCACGACGAACGGCTTGCCCGGGTCCGGGACGGCCGGGCTGGCGGCGACGATCCCGGCCACGGTGGCGCGCAGGCCGTTCCCGTTGGGGGTGCGGACCTCGGGCGTACCGGCGGCCAGGCGCTTGACCAGGTCGCGGCTGAACAGCGCGGGAAGCGGGGCGTCCGGGCCGCCGGGGGCGGCGGAGAGCTTCGCCGGGTCGAACTCGCCGACCCCGAGCGTCCGGGCGATCTCGGCGTACGCGGTCGGTTCGACGGCCACCAGGATGGCCTCCGTGTAGTCGCCGTCGGCGCCGACGAAACGGGCCTTGGGCTCGACCCAGGCCCCGGTCGACGCCCGGACACCCGGCAGGGCTCCGGCTGCCTTGGTGAACGACTCGGACAGGCTGCCGTAGTCCGGGAGGGAGACCGCGATGTCCCCGCCCGTCGTGATGCGTGCGGCGCGGGTCCGGACGTGGTCGACGGTGTCGAGCACGGTGGCGCCGAACCCGGTCGTGGTGACGGCGATCAGCAGGGCGAGCAGCGGCAGCGCGGAGGGGCGGCGGCGGCCCGAGGTGTCACGGGCTGCCCGGGCGAGACCGAGGAAGCCGATCAGGCCCCGGCCGCGACCGGCGAGTGAGGCCAGCCAACCGACCACGAGCGGCTCGATCCGGGCCAGCAACAGCCCACCGGTGACGGCGAGCAGCAGCGGGGCGGCGACCAGCAGCGGATCCAGTCCGCCGTTGGAGTGGCCGACGCCGCGGCGGCGGACCTCGGCCACGGCCGCGGCGGTGACGACCAGGACGGCCAGCTCACCGACCGCCCGGCGCCAGCCCCCGGGGGCCCGGCGGCGGGACCACAGCAGGGCGGCGCGGGCCGGGAAGGCCAGCAGGGCCAGCAGGGTCGCGGCGAGGGCCGCCAGTACCGCGTAGCCCCACCGGGGGGTGGGCAGCAGCACCAGGGCGAGGGTCGTACCGAGCACCGCGGCGGGCAGCACGGTTGCCGCGCCCTCGCCGAGCAGGCGCAGCAGCACCCCGGCGCGGGAGCCGCCGCGGGCCCGCAGCAGCCGGATCTCGGCGGTGCGCCGGTCGGTCGCGAGGGCGGCGGCCAGACACAGCACCACGGTGGCGACCCCGGCGACGCCGACCGGGCCGATCGTGCCCAGCGGCAGCGCCGCCTGGTAGCGGGCGTCCGCTCGGGTGAGGATGTCCGGCAGGTTCGAGGTGGTGTGCAGGTCGGCGCGCCCGGTCGCGGAGGCCAGGACCGTGGCTCCGGACCCGGTCAGGAACGAGGTGACGACGCCGCGGTTCCGGTCGATCTGGTCGGCGCGCAGGGAGGCGGGGTCGACGGGCAGCCGCCAGAAGTTCTGGCCGCCCGAGCCCCAGTGGGCCATCGCGGGCAGGCTGCCGCCGTCGACGAAACCGCTGGTCTCCCAGTGCTCGTGCCCGGTAGTCGGCTTCAGGCAGGCGCGGGCCGGGCAACCGAGGTCGTCCCAGAACGGGTCCTGGGGCTCGTTGACCTGGTAGAGGCCGACCACCACGGTGTTCCGCTTGGTACCCGGCCCCTCGGTGCCGTTGTCGAGGATGTCGCCGAGTTTGATGTGGATGGTCTCGGCGGCCTTCTTGCTCACGACGATCGGCAGCGGGCCGTCGCCGGTGGCGGGGGTCGGCCACGTTCCGTCGGTGAGGGTGGCCCGGGCCGCCAGGTCGTGCAGGTAGAGCAGGGTGAGGATGGGCGGTTCGCTGTCGGCGATCCGGGCGTACCCGGGATTGAACATGCCGCCCGGAGTCAGGGCGCGGGTGCCGTTGGCCGCGCCCTCCGGGGCCAACGTCAGCTCCCGGCCGACCTTCGCGGTGAGCGTCTGCTGCACGGCGTCGAGGTCGGCGGCGGTGTCGGCGGCACGGGTCTTGGAGGTGCTCTGCAGGCTGGTCGGGTTGAGGCCCTTCTGGCGCACGAAGTCCTGGAGCGCGGCGTCCGCGCCCCGGTCGGCGACGCGGGGGAGGGCCGCGGCCAGGAAGACGGTGACGAGGGCGAGGGCCGCCATGAGCACGCCGGCCAGCGGCATCGCACGCAGCCTGGTGCGGACCCAGGGCGCCGGACGGTGGACGGGCGTGGGGGTGGGCGCGGTGGTGGGCACGGTGGTCCC
Source organism: Kitasatospora sp. NPDC058190 (assembly GCF_042883685.1). Taxonomy (NCBI): domain Bacteria; kingdom Bacillati; phylum Actinomycetota; class Actinomycetes; order Kitasatosporales; family Streptomycetaceae; genus Kitasatospora; species Kitasatospora sp. NPDC058190. Next base: position 78,496 of record NZ_JBHVVI010000010.1, on the reverse strand, counting down.
GGCCTTGGTGGTCACATCTCCTCCACGTGGCGCAGCCGGGCGGCCACGTCTCGACGGCGGCGTCCGATGAGGAAGGCCGACAGCAGCGGGACGACGGCGATCGCGGACGCGAACAGCAGGGCCTGGCCGACCGGCAGCTCGATCAGGGCCTCGGGCACCGGTCGGCGGGCGGCGGGTGTCAGGACCACGAACGGCACGATCAGATGGACGAGCAGGGTGCCGAGGGCGAGGCCGACGGCACCGCCGAGCCCGACCAGCAGCGCCTGTTCGGCGGTGATGGTGCGGGTGACCTGCTTGCGGCGCGCGCCGAGGGCGAGCAGCAGGGCGGAGTCCCGCGCGCGCTCGTGGGCGGATCCGGCCACGGCGGCGACGAAGCCGATCGCGGCGAGCACGGCGGCGGCGACGGCGACGGCCATCAGCGCGTTCTGCGGGGCGGCGCCCACCGGGTCGCCGAGCAGCCCCGCGGAGACCTCGTCGTAGAGCTGGACGTCCTGGGAGCCGGGGGCGGCCCGCAGGGCGGCCGCAGCCTGGGCCGGGGTGCGGTCGCCCGGCCCGGTGGCGGGCAGCCACCACTCGGCGTGGCTGGGCAGGGAGCGGCCCTGGGCGGCCAACAGGCGCGCGGTGGTGGCCAGGTCGATGACGAGCGCGCTGCGACCGGCCACCGGCACGGCCTCGACCGCTCCGGTGATCTTGACCGGGAGGACGGTCCCGGCGAACGGCACCTGCACGGTGTCACCGGTCGAAGCGCCGACCAGCTTGAGGTAGTCACGGGTGGCGACGCCGGAGACGACCGTCGGCGCGGTCGCCCCGGCCGGGCTGAGGACGGCGCGGTAGGCGTCTCCGGTGCCGTTGGCGAAGCTGTAGTCGACGGTGAACAGCCGGTCGGCGTCCGCCGGTTCGGGCCGGACGGTGACGAGCGGCCCGGTCCTGGCCTGGCTCGCCGGGGCGTCGACCACGTCGCCTTTCCAGGAGAGGCCGGTCGGCAGCGGGACCTCGGTCGCGGGTCCGTCGGCGGTGTCCGAGACGGCCAGCCGGCGGACGGTGACCTCGCCGTCGGCCCGGTCACTGAAGGACACCGTCGCCCCGACCACGGTCAGCGGCGCTGCGGCGGAGCCCATCGGGGCGTCGACCAGCGCGCTCAGCGGAGCCGAGGCGCGCAGCTCGCCGCTGACCGGCAGGCCGGCGAACGGAACCTTGTGGACGTAGCCGAAGCGGTCCCGCAGCAGGAGCGTCACCTCCGGGGGGTACGGGGACACCGGGTACCTGGTGCCGGACAGCAGGATCGTCCCGTGGAAGTCCTGGCGGATGGACAGGTCGGCGTCGATCCGCAGCGGGTGGCCGGGCAACGGGAGCCCGCCCTGGGGCCCGGTGGGAACGGGCTGGGCGAGCGGGCGGAACAGTTCGTCCGCGGTGTGCCCGCCGAGCAGGTCGCCGCGAAGCGGGACGCGATCGGTGAGGGCGGCGGTGTCCACGGCGAGCACCTGGCCGGTACCGGTGGGCAGCGGCTGCTCCTCGCGGGCCACCGGGATCAGCCGGTCGCCGCCGGGCAGGGCCCCGAACCGACCGCCCTGCCCCATCAGGGAGCCGTGCGAGGCGGAGATCCGCAGTCCGCCGCCCGTGGCGAAGGCGGCCTGGTCACGCTGGGAGGCGGTCCAGGTGGCGTGTTGGCCGATGGCGAGCACCCCGGTGGCCACGGCCAGCACGAGCAGCAGCACCGGGCCGGTGGCGCGGGCGGGTTGACGGGCCAGCTGCCAGCCGACCAGCGCCGGGCCGAGGCCTCGGCCGCGGGCGGCCACCCGGGCGCCCAGCCTGGCGGCGAGCGGCAGCAGGCGCAGCACCACCAAGGTGCCCGCGCACAGGGCCAAGGTGGGGGTGGCGACCAGCAGCAGGTCGACGCCGAGTCGGCCGGAGGAGTCCGCGGACAGCCCCCCGCCGTACTGGTCGAGCTGCTGGTAGGCGAGCACGGCCAGGGCCAGCACGGCGAGGTCGCCGCCGTTGCGGGCGATGCCGGAGACCAGGGCCTGGCGGCGGCCGCCGCGCAGGCGAAGGGCGGCGCCGGCACCGCGCAGCAGGCTCGGGGCGGTGGCCAGCAGGATGCAGGCGACGGCGCAGAGCACGGCCACCGGCCAGAGCGTCCAGCCGATGGCGGTGTCCAGGACCACCTGATGGGAGCGCCCGAGACCGGCCAGGACGCGGACCAGGAAGGGGGTGAGCAGGGGCGCGAACGCCGCCGCCGGAATGGCGAGCAGCACCAGCTCCAGGGCGGTGAGGCCGCCGAGCCGGATGCCGGAGGCGCCGCGGGCGGCGAGCAGCTCGCTCTCCCGCTCCTGGCGGGCCGAGATCAGCCGGACGACCAGCAGCAGGGCCGCCGTCGCGAGGACGGCGAGTTGAAGGGCGCCGATCAGCAGGGTGGACCGGGCGACCAAAAGGCTGGCCGACAACTCGCTCACGACGTCCGGAAGTTCCGTCACGGCACCGAGTGACGCGGCCTTCCGCAGATCCTCGCCCAGTCCCTTGGCGCGGTCGCCGATGGCCTGGGCCGTGTCCTGGTCGACGCCCGCGAAGTCGGCGTCGAGCAGCCAGCCGCGGCTGCTCTGCGGCAGGCCGCCCGCGGTGAAGACGCTCTGGTCGACCATCATCGGGCCGAAGGTGGTGAAACCGCCGACCTCGACCTCGTGGCCGCCGACCGGGTCGATCCGCCAGTACGGGTCGGAGGGGTCGGTGGCCCGGTAGGCGCCGGTGACCCGCACTGTCAGCGGCTTGCCGCCGAGCCGGTCGGTGAGCTGGACATCGGCGGGCAGCGCCTGTTCGCCGATGCCCAGCCGGGTCAGCATGCTCTGCGGCACGGCGACCTGCGGGGCGGTGGACTGGACCGGCCCGGCGGCGACTCCCGGCCAGGCGCCGGCGACCAGGCGGGCCCGGCCGCGGTCGACGTCGGCGAGGACCGTCAGGTCAACCTTGGCGTTGGCCGCCGACTGGTCGGCTGACGCGGCATCACCGGTCGCACCTGCCACACCCGCTGTGGCTCCGGCGCCCGGCAGGCCGTAGGAGCGACTGCGCAGCAGGCTGTCGGTGCGCACGGGCAGGCTGCCGAAGAGCTTCTGCCGATAGGCGGCGAGCGCCTCCTCGTCCTTGGCCCGCTGGTCCAGCCCGTGTTCGGCGGTCACCACCACCGTGGTCCGGGCGTGACCGGGTCCTTGGAGCGCCTGCCGCAGGCCGGCCTGGCCGACACCGCTGTTGAAGGTCACCAAGGCGGTCAGGACCGCCGTGGTGATCAGCACCGTCAACAGGACGGCAGCAGCCAGCGGCAGTCGCCCGCGCAGTCTGCGCACGACGAAGCCGAGCATCGAATTCCTCCCCCGGTCACGTCCCCAGTCGCATCCCGGCCCCACCCGTCGGTCCGATCCGGGCACAAAACAGCCACAGATGGACACCCCACGAGCACACCGGCGCAGTGATCACCGGCAATCAGTCGCCGGATAGCGGACGATGCTGTCAGATTCGATCCAGGAACGGAAGGGACTTGCGCGAATCAAGTAAGTGATGAGCAAATTCCTTGCATTGGTAGCATCACCGCCGGGGGCGGGCCGCCAAAATGCCATGCACACTTCACAACTTCGGCCTCACCACACTCCTTGACCAGGGAACTTCTCTTTCTCGAATTTCCACTCGGAATCGTGAACCCGCGAAACCATCGCATCCGTTGACCCGGGCAGTCCGGGTAGCCACCGCCCACAGGGGGACGCCGTATGACGCAGCACCAGGCCGCCGACACCGCCCTGACGACCACCGGCCCGATGGTGGCCGTGACCGATCTCCGGCGCAGCTTCGGCACCGGCGATCGGACCGTCCACGCCCTGCGCGGCATCAGCTTCTCGATCGAGCGCGGTGAACTCACCGCACTCAAGGGCCGGTCCGGCTCCGGCAAGACCACCCTGCTCAACCTGGTCGGCGGCCTGGACGCACCGACCGGCGGGAGCATCGCGCTGGACGGCATCGACCTCGGCGGGCTGGACGAGGACGGCCGACTCGCCCTGCGACGGGAGCGGATCGGATTCGTCTTCCAGTCCTTCGGACTGATCCCGATGCTCACCGCCGCCGAGAACGTCGGTGTGCCGATGCGCCTGCGCAAGGTCCCGCCGGCCGAGCGCGAGGAGCGTGCGCACACCCTGCTGGCCCTGGTCGGCCTGGCCGGCCACGCCAACCAGCGGCCCGGTGAGCTCTCCGGCGGCCAGCAGCAACGCGTCGCCATCGCCCGCGCGCTGGCCAACGACCCCGGCCTGATCATCGCCGACGAGCCCACCGGACAGCTGGACTCGGAGACCGGCCGCTCGATCATGGAACTGCTGCGCGCGGTGGTCCGCAGCGAGGGCGTCACGGTCCTGGTCGCCACCCACGACCCGACGCTGATGGGGCTCGCCGACCGGGTGATCGAGCTCCGCGACGGGCGGATCGTCGAGGAGGAGTCGGCGGAGCAGGCGGCGTAACGGCGGTGGCCTGGCGGGGGTGGGCCCCGAGGTGCTGGACCTGGCGGCCGTCGGACCTCGGGGCGCTTGACCTGGCGGCCGTCGAACCCCGGGGTACTGGGCCTGGCGGCCGTCAGACCTCGGGATTGCTGGGCTGGGCGGCCGTCGGACCTTGGGCCATCCAGCCTCGGGACTCCGGCCCCCGGAATGTCGGCCCCGGGACATCGGCGCCGGCAGGCCGCCGCCCGGGCTCAGCGTCCCGCAGGTCGCCGGTCAGGCCTGGAGCGGTCGGATCGACTGGGCGTGGTGGAACACCTCCTCTCCGTCCCAGTAGGTCTTGGTGCGCTGCAGTCGCGGATAGTTGCCCTTGTAGTAGAGCCTCGGGTAGGCCGGGTCCCGTTGGTCGACCGTACCTAGATCGATGTCCGGGTAGTTGACATAGGCGCCGTCCGTCGCGGTGTCGATCTCCGGGACGCCGCCGGTCTCCCGGTAGACCTCCTGGTAGAGACCTGCCAGGTAGGCCAGGTGGTCGGCATCCTCGGCCGGATCCGTCCAGTAGGTCTGGTACTGCAGCTTCATGATCGAGTCGCGCTGCGCCACGGCCGTCTCCTCGGGCCGGCGGGCGTTGATCCGGCAGCCGTAGGAATCGATCTGCACCAGGGTCTTCGTGAGGTCCGCCCCCTCGCCGTCCCGCGTCAGCCAGTCCCAGAAGGTGGCGATCTGGGCCAGGCTGAACGGCTCCCGGTGGTAGGCCGATTTGTACTTGCCACGCTGGTTGTCACCCGAGGGATTGAGCGTCATGGTGGCTTGGAACCAGGGTAGTTGCCGCCGCTTCTCCGGGTACGGCAGGAACAGCCCGCCGACGCTGTGGGTCTGGGTCACCGAGCGGGTCACCATCCCCTGCTCGACGGCCGCCGCGAACTCCTCCAACGGCGCCGGGTCCTCACCGTCCCACTGACTGAACAGCACGACGTTCCCGTTGGAGCGGTGGGTGAGCTTGAGGATCGCGAACAGCCCGTCGTAGACCGGTTCCCGCGGGCCGCTGTGGTCGGCCAGGAAGGCGCCGAAGTTGTTCAGCAGCGTCTCGAAGTCTCCCGGTCGCTTGACCAGTTGGTCCCAGGGCCAGGCGATGCTGCTGAGCCAGACCCGAGGCGGCGGCTGCGGCACGTCCGCCGCGAAGTGGTAGCGCAGCACCACCCCGAAGTTCCCTCCCCCGCCACCGGTGTGGGACCAGAAGAGGTCCTGTTCGGGCGAGTCCCGCGCGTCCTCACGATGCGCCTTCGTCACCACGGCACTGCCGCCCCGGACGGTGACCACGTCGACCTGGACGAGGTGGTCCACGGTGAGCCCGTGCCGCCGGGAGAGCACACCGAACCCGCCGCCGCAGATGTGCCCGCCCGCGCCGACCGAGTAGCAGGACCCGGCGGGCAAGGTGACGGCGTGCTCCCGGAACAGCGTGGTGTAGACGTCCCAGTTGGTGGCGCCGCCCTCGACGCAGTACGTGGGCCGGCCGTACTTGTCGGTCGACGCCGCCACGCCGCGCATCGTGCTGAGATCGAGGATCACGCCCCCGTCGTTGTCGACGAAGCCCTCGTAGCAGTGGCCGCCGCCGCGGACGGTCGGACGCAGCCCGCGGTCCAGCACCCGGTTCAACTCGGCCACCGCGTCGGCCTCGTCGCCTACCAGCCGGATGTAGGCGGGTCGGCTGTGCCAGCGCTGGTTGAAGCCCTGGCTCAGCGTCTGGTAGCGCGGATCGCCCGGCAGGATCGACCGGCCGGAGAATTCGTGTCGCATGACCTTTCCCCACTTTCTCTGGTTCGAGAGAGCCTGGCGAGCCGGACGCTAACACGGGTATTCACTTGTGGGAATCCATTTACGAATTAGTGTGACAGTACGTCATTTTTGGTAATCCTTCGACGGTCCGCCGAGGCTGTCCCCAAGGGGTGTGCGGAACGTCGATTGTCAGTGGCGTCGACTAGGGTCCCGGACGACTCCACAGAATCCACTCCGAAGGAGGTTCGATGACGATCCTCTGCCGCATTGTCCGCGCGCTCCGGGCCCTCGGCCGGAGAACACGCCTGTGGTGGCCGGCGGAGCCGCCGACCACCACAGCCCCGGCCTCAACGGCCGGGCGTTCGAGGGGAGATCCCTCAGACCGCCGGGAAGATCTCGGCGTCCGGCTTCAGCAGCTGACCGGGCTGCGGCGCGGTGCCGTCCACCAGGTAGCGGGTGACCAGAGCGTTCAGCGCCTTGCTGCGGCCGACGGCGCAGTGCTCGATCGAGTCGACGCTGACCAGCACCGCATTGCCCAGCTCCTGCTGCATCCGCTGGGCGAACTTGTACTGGGTGGCCGGGTCGTAGAGGTTGCCGATCACCATGACGGTGTTGGAGGTCTTCTTGTTCCACGGGCCGCTGAAGCGCTCCGCGTCCCGGGCCGGGGCCGGCCAGCTCGCGCACGCGGGGGCGTCGAAGGCCTGGTAGCGGCCGAAGGTCGGGGACTCCTGCTCCCAGACCCGGGCGGCGTTGGCGAACACCCGGTCGTTCGACGGATACGGCTTGTCCTGGCAGTTGACGCCCATGTACGAGTCGTCGGCGGTGTACTCGGAGTCCGCCGGGGCCTCGCGCAGCGCGCGCGGGAGGTTCACCGTGAGCTGGTTGGCCTCGTCGTCCGGGACGTTCGCCTTCGGAGCCAGCAGGGCGGCCGCGGCCGGCTTCTGCATCACCTGGTAGGTGGCCTGCAGCGACTTCGCCAGCGGAGCCAGCTTGGCCTGCGAGTACAGGGCGCCGGCCACCTCGCTGGTGAAGCTGCTCAGGGTCACCTGAGACCCGTTCGACAGCGTGATCGGGCTGGTCCGCAGGTGGTCGCGGAGCTCGTCGAACTTGGCTCGGGTGTCGCCGTCGCCGAAGGCGCAGCGCGGGGCGCCGGCGGCCTGGCAGCGCTTCAGGAACTCGTCCAGGGCCAGCTCGAAGCCGCCCGCCCGCTGGCGGTCGTACTCCAGGCCGTTGTGCAGCCGCAGGTTGGGGTCGACGTTGCCGTCGACGATGATCGCGCGCACCTTGTTCGGGTACATGTTCGCGTACGTCGAACCGATCAGGGTGCCGTAGGAGAACCCGGCGAAGGTGAGCTGGGAGTCACCGACGGCACGGCGCATCCGGTCGAGGTCGCGCACCACGTTGATGGTCGACATGTGCTCGATCAGCGGGCCGGCGTTCTTGCTGCAGGCGTCGGTGTAGTCCTGGTCCGCGTCCAGGGTGTCGGCGATCTCGGCCTTGGTGACCGGCACGCCGACCATGCGGTTGTTGACCGCGTCGGCCTCTTCCTGGGTCTTGAAGCACTTGAGCGGGTTGCTCCGGGCCACACCCCGGGGGTCGAACCCGACCAGGTCGAACTTGGACTGCACCTCGGCGCCGAAGCGGGTGGTGGTCGCCCACATGTAGCCACTGCCGCCCGGGCCACCCGGGTTGAGGAACAGCGAGCCGATCCGCTTCGACGGGTCGCTCGCCCGCCGCCGCATCATGGCGATGCCGACCTTCTCGCCCGACGGGTTGTCGTAGTCCAGCGGCACGGGATAGACGGCGCAGTCGTAGATGCCGGGGTCCGGCTTGCTCGGGTCCGGGTTGCACGGCTTCCAGTCGACAGGGTCGACCTTCGCCTCGGCGGCCGCGGCACCCGGCGCCTGGTCGAACGGCGCGGCCGACGCGGCGACGGCGGTACCGGTGACAAGGGCGAGCGCGCAGGTGACCGCTCCGGCCAACGTGGATATGCGGGACAAGGAACCTCCTCCGTACTGAAAGGGCGGCCCCAGCCTGTCAGCCGGAGATCTCTGTGGGAAGACCTCGAAGCAGCGGAAATATTTCGGACTTCACATCATGGATGGTCAGAACATTCTGTGAATGAACCGACTTGACGGTTGATTGACCTGATGGCGGTTCATCCTCGCCGGTTCTCCCTGATGGTTCTTCCGCATCCACGGCCGGCAACCGCCGACCGGGCCGCAGGTCTCCCGCGCCACCTGCCGTCCGGGGTCGACCGCCGCTATTCGGCGATCGGCCGCGACAGGTTGTCCTCGGCGACCACCTGGTAGACCGCGTTCAGCGTCGGCGGGCCGACCAGGTCCTTGATCCGCTCGAAGCGGCGCTCCTCCACCGGGCCGAGCTTCTCCATCCACGCCTGCATGGACTCCGGCCCGTGGTCGCCCTCGATGAGCGCGATGGTGATGATCTCCCGCGAGTCCTCCAGCGCGGTGGCGCTGATCACCCGGGTGCGCGGGTCGGCCGGGAACACCTCGTCCGGAATCCAGGCCTTGCGGAACTCCCCGTACTCCACACCCTCGTTGAGCTTGCGCACCATGACGGCGACGAGCTGCATGACGTCCTCCCCCGATATGTTTCTTGCAACGCAAGAATCTGACGTCGACTATTGTTTTCTTGCACTGCAAGAGTTGTCAAGGCTCGATCGGGACCATCCCGCAGGGCCACCCCGAGCCCCAGGAGGAGCAGATGCCGGGCCGACGCACACGCCCGAGGACGGGTCTGACCCGCGAGAAGATCATCGACGCCGCCCTCGCCTACGTCGACGAGCACGGCCTCACCGCGCTCTCCAACCGCAAGCTCGGCGCGGCGCTCGGCGTCGAGGGCATGACGCTCTACTACTACGTCCCCAGCAAGGCCGCCCTGCTGGACGGCATGGTCGAGCGACTGCTGGAGCTGTCCGCCGGGGACCTCTTCGCCGAACCGAGCGGCCCTTGGACCGACGTGGTCCGGGAGTTCGCCGTCGCCCTGCGCCGGATGCTGCTCGACCATCCGGCCATGCTCACCGTGCTCGCCACCCGCCCGGCCGCCACCCCGGCCGCGCTCGCCCTGCTCGAACGCGGCATCGCGGTGCTGCGCGAGGACGGCGTTCCGCTGGCCGACGGGCTCAACGTACTGAACTCCGTGGTCCGGTGGACCCTGGGACACACCCTGGGCGAGGTCGGCGAGACACCCCACCACGAGGGCACCGAGCCGCGACCCGAGCAGTTCGCGGCCCTGGACCGGGACACCTACCCCCATCTGGCCCAGGCCTTCGCCACCGGCGAGGGCCTCGATTCCGAGCAGTGCTTCCACCGCACCCTCCGCATCCTGCTCGCCGGCTACGCCGCCGAGTTGGAGCTCGCGAAGGGAGCGGGCTCGTGACCGGCTAGCCCCCGCTCGCGCCGCGCATGGCGGCCGCCACCAGGCCCTGGATCTCGTCCGTCCCGGTCTCGCCACCACCCACCAGGCGGTCGAAGACCAGCCCGTCGATGCAGGCCAGGAGCGTGGCGGTCCGCCCGTCGGGGTCGGGGACGCCCTGGGCGGCGAGGAAGGCGCGGACGACGGCCCGCCCCGCGTTCTCACGCGGCACGAGGATCTCCCGCAGCTCCGGGTCGCGCACGCTCTCCACCGCGCAGGCGTAGCGCGCGAGCGACCGCCGCCGGCCCTCGCCAGTCAGCCGGTGGCGCATCAGCTCACGGATCCCCTCGACCAGTTCATCCGCCGACCGGACCACCACCCGCTCCTCCCCCATGGCCTGCAGCTCGCCCTGGTCCAGCTCGACCAACCGCCGCACCAGGGCGGTGAGCAGCGCCTGCCTGGTCCGCAGATAGGCGGAGGTGGTGCCGACCGGCAGACCGGCCGCCGCATCGACCGCCCGGTGGGTCAACCCCCGCACGCCCGCGTCCGTCAGCACACCGATCGCCGCATCCGCCAGCACGGTCCGCCGATCCGGACGCCCCGCCCGACCAGCGCCACCCTGCCCCTGCTCCTCATCTCGCCGCATCCCCCCTTTCTACCGGCACCGGCCCCCGAACCGCCCACCCCGGTGACGGAGGGCCACGGAAGGGACCACGCCGCATGACCACGCCGCATGACCACGCCGACGGCACCCCGGCCGCCGTAACGGCACCGCGCGCGGCCGCCCCGCCGCGCGACAGGCTCCCGCGCCGACGGCGGCCTTCCCCGACCCCGAGCCGAGCGGCCACCCACCGTGCAACCCGTCGGGCATCGACGGCCCCCGCAGCGTCGGAGCTGCCCACCCCGTCCCTACGGATAAGCCCGTAGTACGCTCCTTCTACAGCTGTAGAAGACAGCACGGCAGCACGGGAAGGACCGGGCATGAGCAGCAACAGCGCGGTGGTGGTCGGGGGCGGGATCGGCGGGTTGGCGGCCGCGATCGGGCTCCGGCTGGCGGGGTGGGGCGTGACCGTGGTCGAGCGGGCGGCCGCCCTGGACGATGCCGGGGCCGGGATCTCGCTCCACGCCAACGGCATGCGGTCGCTCGGGATCCTCGGGGTGGGCGAGGCCGTCGAGGCGGCCTCGCGACGGCAGTACACCGGTGGGACGTGGACACCGGACGGCCGTCGGCTCGCCATGATGGACGGCAGGGCGCTGGAGCGGGAGCTGGGGGCGCCGATCGTCGGCGTCCCCCGGGCGGACCTGCACCGCATCCTGCGCGAGGCTCTGCCCGCCGAGTCCCTCGTGGTCGGCGCCGAGGTGACCGAGGTCGACACCTCGCACCCCGCCCGGGTCACGGTGGGCTACGACGACACCACCCTGGAGGCCGACCTCCTGGTGGCGGCCGACGGCATCAACAGCCGGACCCGGCACCGCCTCTTCCCCGCTCACCCCGGCCCGGTGTACAGCGGTTCGACGGTGCTGCGGGCGATCACCGAACGCCCGGTCGACGGACTGACCTCCGACTTCGAGCTGACCTGGGGCCACGGCGCCGAGTTCGGCCACATCGCCTTCCCGGACGGCCGGGCCGAGTGGCACGCCGTGGTGAACGCCCCGGCCGGGGTGCGCTACCGGGACTCGCTGGCCGAGGTGCGCCGCCGCTTCGCCCGCTGGCACGACCCGATCCCCGCGCTGCTGGCCGCGACCCGCCCGGAGGACGTGCTGCACCACGACGTCAACGAGCTGGTCACCCCGCTGCCCTCCTACGTCTCGGGCCGGATCGCCCTGCTCGGCGACGCGGCACACGCCATGACGCCCCACCTCGGCCAGGGCGCCTGCCAGGCCCTGGAGGACGCGGTGACCCTGGCCGCGGCGGTCGCCGAGGGGCGGACGGTCGAGGGCGCGCTCGCCCGCTACGACGCGGCGCGCCGTCCGCGCAGTCAGACCGTCGCCCGGGACGCCCGCCGGGCCGGCCGGATGGGCCAGCAGCTCACGAACCCGCTGGTGGTGGGCCTGCGCAACGCCGCGATCCGACTCACCCCGCCCGGCGTGATGGTCCGGACCGTCCTGAAGCACGCCGACTGGACGCCGCCCCGGATCGCTCCCCGTGCCGCCTAGGCAAGAGCCGCCGCACTTACTTGACCGGCGATCTGATTAGGCGCCATATTACTTCCATGACGCCGCACCACGAGGTCGATCCGACCTCCCCGACCCTCGACCAGGCCCGCCGCCAGATCGCCCGATACGGCCTGACGGCCGATCCGCAGGCGGTCCTGGTCGCGGCCCGGCTGATGGCGGCGGGCGCCCGGCTCGGCCAGGCAGGCGAAGTGCACTTCAGCCGCTTCGGGCTCTCCACCGGCCGCTACCGCTTGCTGTCCGACCTGGAGGACCACGGCGGCGAGAAGTCGCCCTCCCAGCTCGCGGCCAGCCTCGGGGTGTCCCGGGCGACCGTGACCGGACTGGTCGACGGCCTGGAGCGGGAGGGCCTGGTGGCCCGCCGCCCGTCCACCGAGGACGGTCGGGGCAATGTGGTGATCCTCACCGCACGCGGCGCCGACAAGCTGCGCGAGCTCGCGCCCGAGCACTTCGCCCGGATGCAGTCGCTGGTCGGCGGCCTCTCCGTCGAGGAGCGGGCCGCCTTCCTCGACCTGCTGGCGCGGATCGTCGCGGGCATCGACGCCCTCACCGAGGACTGACCCACCCACCCGAAGGCGGGCCAAGGCGGCCCGCCTTCACCCGGGCCCAATAGTTAGGCACCTAAGCACAAATACTTAGGCGACTAATCAGAACCGGGGCAATCAGAACCAGCCCAATCGGAACCAGCCAAGGAGAACCCGTGAGCAAGAAGGCACCTGGCGCACCCCCGCCCTTCGTCCTGTGGCGGGAGGTCCTGACCGCCTACGCCATGCCCGCGGTGATGGCCGGTCTCGGCGGAGCGGTCACCCGGCAGCCGCAGCTGGTCCTCGCCGCGCTGACCACCATCGGCGGCACCTCCGCCGCCGTGGCCGCCGCCCTCGGCGCCGCACTGCGCCACCGTCCCGCCCGCACCCGGCCCGCCCGGACACCCCGCGCCCTCGCGGCCGCCGGGCTCGGCCTGGCGGCCGCGGCACTCGCCCTGGCCAGCGGCCTTGCCGCCGCGCACTGGCTCCCGCAGATCCCGCCACTCGCCGACAGCCCCTGGCCGCACCGGTTGCCGGTCGACCTGCCGGTCTCCTCGGCGATCGCGGCCACGATCATCAGCTGGCGCTGGCGAGGCAGCCGCCCCGCCCGGGAATCGCAGCACCGACTCCACTCCGCAGCCCGACCTGAAAGGCAGACGTCATGATCGTCATCATGGGCGCCGGTGGCGCCACCGGCGGCGCCACCCTACGCAGCCTCGCCGCCCTGGACGCCCCGAGCCGCGCGCTCAGCCGCGAGCCCGCCCGGCTGGCGGCCGAACTCGACGACCGCACGCTTGCCCGCACCGAGACCGTCGCGGCCGACGCCGCCGACCCGGACTCGCTGCGGGCGGCCTTCCGCGGCGCGCACCAGCTGTTCCTCACCATGGCCAACGGCCCTCACCAGGTCCGGCACGAGCTGAACGCGATCGACGCGGCCGTCGCCGGCGGCGTGGAGCACGTCGTCAAGGTCTCCGCACCTGCCGCCGAGGCGGACTCCCCCGTCGCCGTCTCCCGCGGCCACCACCTGATCGAGGAGCGCCTGCGCTCCTGCGGCGTCCGCACCACGATCCTGCGCCCGTACGCCTTCATGCAGAAGCTGCTGCTCCTGGCCCCCGGCATCGCCGCCGCCGGGGTGGTGCACGGCGCGATGGGACGGGCGCGGTGCAACTACGTGGACGTCCGGGACATCGGCGACGTCGCGGCCGAGGTCCTCACCCGCCCGGAGCTCGGCGGCGGCACCTACCCGCTCACCGGCGGGCGGGCGTACAGCCACCCGGAGCTCACCGCCCTGCTGGGCGAACTGCTCGGCCGACCGGTCCGCTACCTCGACCTGGCCCCGGCCGAACTGCACGCCCACCTGACCGGCCGGGCCGGAATGCCGGACTGGCTGGCCACCCACGTGGTCGAGATCCAACAGCTGGCGGTGGTCCGCAAGGAGTCACCCGACAGCACCTTCACCCGCCTGGTCGGGCACGCCCCGCGCACCCTGGAGGCCTTCCTCGGCGAGCACCTGCACCGCTTCCGCTGAACACCCCGTCGACGTGGCGGACCGGACCGAGGCCGAAACGCCGGGCCCGCCACCCGAAGGGAGCAGCATTCACTGTGGCATGGATCACGATCGAAAATCCGACCTGACGATCCGTCAATTCGAATGACACATCGTCACATCAGAGTGTCACGGCCTCAGTTGCTGGCTGATTGAACGTCAGACTCGGTCATTCCAGCCACAGTTGGGCCGAGTATCCGCTCCTGCCGGACCGGGAGGCCGGGGCTACCATCGGTCGGGTTGTCCGCTCCGGCCCCGGAGTGGGGTCACCCGGTCAGGCGGTGCTCCCACCGCCCCAGGGGCCGGGCATCGGTCGGAACGGGGCGAGGACGAGGAGCGCACGGGCTGCCATGACTGCTGAACCGATCCACCCGGAGCAGTACGCCGAGCCACCGCAGGCCGAGCCGCAGCACGCGCTGTTCCCCGGCCGCCCGGCCGCCGACCCGCGCACCCTGGTCGACGTCCTGGACGCCACCGTGCGCGCCCACCCCGACGAACCGGCCCTCGACGACGGTCGCACCGTGCTCAGCTACCGCGCTCTGGCCGCCGAGGTCGAGCAGCTGCGCCGGCGGCTGGCCGCCGCCGGCATCGGCCCGGGCGACCGGGTCGGCGTCCGAGTGCCGTCGGGCAGCAACGACCTGTACGTCTCGATCCTGGCCGTGCTCGCCGCCGGGGCCGCCTACGTCCCGGTGGACGCCGAGGACCCGGACGAGCGCGCCCAGCTGGTCTTCGGCGAGGCCCAGGTCGCCGCCGTCCTCGGCGCCGAGCGGGCCCTCACCATGACGGGCACCCGCGAACCCGTCGGCGGGCACCGCCCCACCCCGGCCGACGACGCCTGGATCATCTTCACCTCCGGCTCGACCGGCAAGCCCAAGGGCGTCGCCGTCACCCACCGCAACGCCGCCGCCTTCGTCGACGCCGAGGCCGCGCTCTTCCTCCAGGAGGAGCCGATCGGCCCCGGCGACCGGGTGATGGCCGGCCTGTCGGTCGCCTTCGACGCCTCGTGCGAGGAGATGTGGCTGGCCTGGCGGCACGGCGCCTGCCTGGTGCCCGTCCCCCGTTCCCAGGTGCGCAGCGGCGCCGACCTCGGCCCCTGGCTGGCCGAGCAGGAGATCACCGTGGTCTCCACCGTCCCCACCCTGGCCGCCCTGTGGCCGGCCGAGGCGCTCAACGAGGTCCGGCTGCTGATCTTCGGCGGCGAGGCCTGCCCGCCCGAGCTGATGCAGCGCCTGGTCACCGAGGGCCGCGAGGTGTGGAACACCTACGGCCCGACCGAGGCCACCGTGGTGGCCTGCGCCGCGCTGCTGACGGGCGAGGGGCCGGTCCGGATCGGCCTGCCGCTGGACGGCTGGGACCTCGCCGTGGTGGACGAGGCCGGTCGGCCGGTCGCCCCCGGCGGCACCGGGCAGCTGGTGATCGGCGGGGTGGGCCTGGCCCGCTACCTCGATCCGGAGAAGGACGCCGAGAAGTACGCGCCGCTGCCCTCGCTCGGCTGGGACCGGGCCTACCGCAGCGGCGACCTGGTCCAGGCCGATCCGGCCGGCCTGCTGTTCCTCGGCCGCACCGACGAGCAGATCAAGCTGGGCGGCCGCCGGATCGAGCTCGGCGAGGTCGACGCGGCCCTGCAGGCGCTGCCCGGCGTGGCCGGTGCGGCCGCAGCCGTGCGGACCGCGCGCGGCGGCAACCAGCTGCTGGTCGGCTACCTGGTGGTCCAGGACGGCTTCGACCGCGAGCAGGCCGTCGAACGGCTGCGCGCCGAACTGCCCGCCGCCCTGGTGCCGCTGCTCGCCCCCGTCGACACCCTGCCCACCCGCACCTCCGGCAAGGTGGATCGCAACGCGCTGCCCTGGCCGCTGCCCGAGCTGGAGGCCGCCGGGCCGACCGAGCAGCTGTACGGCACCGAGGCCTGGCTCGCCGAGCAGTGGGCCGAGATCCTCGGGGTGCAGGTCGGCAGTGCGCGCGACGACTTCTTCGCGATCGGCGGCGGCAGCCTGGCCGCAGCCCGGCTGACCACCCTGCTGCGCACCCGCTACCCGAGCGCCGCCGTGCTGGACATCTACCAACACCCGACGCTGCGCAAGCTCGCCCGGCACCTGGAGCGCACCGCCGCCGAGGGCGGCGAGGCCCGTACCGTCACCCTGGTGCCGACCCGGGCCAAGCTGCTGCAGCTGCTCCTGCTGATCCCGTTGTTCACCGTGGTCGGCCTGCGCTGGACGGTCGCCCTGCTGGCGGCCGGGAACCTGCTCTCCCACCTCGGCGACTACCCGTGGGCGCCGACCGCGTCCTGGTGGGCGGTCGGCGCGGGCGCGCTCGTGCTGCACAGCTCGCCGGGCCGGCTCGCGATCGGGGCCGGTGGCGCCCGGCTGCTCCTGCGCGGCCTGCGCCCCGGCAGCTACCCGCGCGGCGGCGCCGTGCACCTGCGGCTGTGGGCGGCCGAGCGGCTCGCCGAACTGAGCGGCGCGACCGAGCTGTCCGGTGCCTGGCTGGTCCCCTACGCCCGCGTGCTGGGCGCCAAGGTCGCCCGCGAGGTGGACCTGCACTCGCTGCCGCCGATCACCGGGATGCTCAAGCTGGGCAGGGGCTGCGCCGTGGAAGCCGAGGTCGACCTGTCCGGCTACTGGCTGGACGGCGACCGGCTGGAGGTCGGCCAGATCAAGGTCGGCGCCGACGCGGTGGTCGGCACCCGTTCGACGCTGCTGCCCGGTGCCCGGGTCGGCAAGCGCGCCCAGGTGCTGCCCGGCTCCAGCGTCACCGGCCAGGTGCCGACCGGACAGCGCTGGGGCGGCGCGCCCGCCGTCAAGCTGGGCCGGGCCGAGTGGTCCTGGCCCAAGGAGGCCCCGCTCCGCCGACCCGCCTTCGCCGCACTGTACGGCGCCGGCGACGCCCTGCTCGGCCTGCTCCCGCTGCTGCCCGCCGCGGCCGCCCTCGCCGTGCTCTCCCGCTTCGTCGACCGGGGCGCGGCCCTCGGCCCGGCACTCGGCGGCGCCCTGCTCGGTCTGCTGCCCGCCACCCTGGCGTACGGCGCGCTGTACGCGGCGCAGTTGGTGGTGCTGGTCCGGCTGCTGAGCATCGGCCTGGTGCCCGGGGTGCACCCGCTGCACGGCCGGGTCAGCTGGCAGGCCTGGACGGTCAGCCAGCTGATGGACCGGGCCCGCGAGGTGCTGTTCCCGCTGTACGCCGGGCTGGTCACCCCGCTGTGGTTGCGGGCGCTGGGGATGCGGGTCGGCCGGGGCGCCGAGGTGTCCACGGTGCTGGCGCTGCCCAGCCTGACCACCGTCGGGGACGGCGCGTTCCTGGCCGACGACACCCTGATCGCGCCGTACGAGCTGGGCGGCGGCTGGATGCGCCTGGGTGAGGCGAAGGTCGGCGAGCGGGCCTTCCTCGGTAACTCGGGGATGACCGCGCCGGGCCGCTCGGTGCCCAAGCGGGGCCTGGTCGGCGTGCTGTCGGCGACGCCGGAGAAGGCGAAGAAGGGCAGCTCGTACCTGGGCATGCCGCCGATGCGGCTGCCGCGCGCGGCGGACCAGGCGGACCAGAGCCTGACGTACGAGCCGCCGGCCCGGCTGCTGTGGGCGCGCGGGCTGGTCGAGGTGGGCCGGCTGGTGCCGGTGCTGGCCTCGGGGGCGCTGGGCCTGCTGACGGCGGCCGCGCTGTCCTGGCTGGCCGCCTCCTGGTCGCCGCTCGCCGCCGCCCTGCTCTCGGGCCCGGTGCTGCTGGCGGCGGGCGGCGTGGCCTGCCTGGTCGCGGTGGCGGCCAAGTGGCTGCTGGTCGGGCGGTTCCGGGCGGTGGAGCACCCGCTGTGGAGCGGCTTCGTGTGGCGCAACGAGCTCGCCGACACCTTCGTGGAGGTGCTGGCGGTGCCGTGGCTGGTCGGCGCGGTGCCGGGCACCCCGGTGCTGAACCTGTGGCTGCGGGCGCTCGGCGCCAAGGTCGGGCACGGCGTGTGGTGCGAGAGCTACTGGCTGCCGGAGGCGGACCTGGTCACCCTCGGGGACGGGGTCAGCGTGAACCGGGGCTGCGTGGTGCAGACGCACCTCTTCCACGACCGGATCATGCGGATGGATACTGTGGTCCTCCGCGAGGGCGCCACCCTGGGCCCGGGCGGGATCGTGCTGCCCGGCAGCACGGTGGGCGCGCGCAGCACGCTGGGCCCGGCCTCGCTGGTGATGCGCGCCGAGTCCGTCCCCGCGGACACGCGGTGGCTGGGCAACCCCATCGAGGCGTGGCAGACCACGCCTTGACCACCCCTCTGACCACCCCTCCGACCGCCCCTCTCGGCACGACCCCCCGTCCCGGCCCGCAGGAAGCTCCCGCCCCCGTGAAGCCCAAGCACGTCCCGCCGGCCACCGGCGGCCCGGACCCGTACTTCCCGAGCAGCGGCGACCACCGCTACCGGGCGCACCGCTACGAACTCGCGCTGGACTACCGGCCCGGACCCAACCGGCTGGCCGCCTCGGCCCGGCTGAGCGCGGTGGCGGACGCGGCGCTGGCCGAGTTCGCGCTCGACCTGGCCGAGTTCCGGATCGGGCGGGTGCTGGTCAACGGCAAGGCCGCCCGCTACACCCACCGCGGCGGCAAGCTGCGGATCCGCCCGGCGAAGGCGCTCGGGGCGGGCGCGGCCTTCATCGTCGAGGTGCACTACACCGGCAACCCGCGCCCGGTGCGCAGCCCGTGGGGCGGCCTGGGCTGGGAGGAGCTGACCGAGGGCGCGCTGGTGGCCAGCCAGCCGATCGGTGCGCCGTCCTGGTTCCCGTGCAACGACCGACCCGCGGACAAGGCGACGTACCAGCTGGCGGTCACCACGCCCTCCCCCTTCACCGTGGTGGCGAGCGGACGGCTGCTCACCCGGACCACCCGGGCCTCCAGCACCACCTGGGTCTACGAGCAGAGCGCGCCGACCTCGCCGTACCTGGTGACGGTGTCGATCGGGCACTACCTGCCGGTGCAGCTGGCCGCGCGCCCCGCCACCCCACGGCCCGGTTACGTGGCGCAGACCGGGTACGTGCCGCAGCCGCGGGCCGAGGCCTTCGCCCGGGACTTCGCCCGGCAGCCGGAGATGATGGCGTACTTCGCCGAGGTCTTCGGGCCGTACCCGTTCGGTGAGTACGCGGTGGTGGTGGCGGACGAGGAGCTGGACGTCCCGGTGGAGGCGCAGGGCGTGGCCACCTTCGGCACCAACCACCTCGGCGGCGGCTGGGAGCGCGAGCGGCTGATCGCGCACGAGCTGGCCCACCAGTGGTTCGGCAACAGCGTCTCGATCGCCGACTGGCGGCACATCTGGCTCAACGAGGGCTTCGCCAAGTACGCGGAGTGGCTCTGGTCCGAGCACGCCGGCGGCCCGGCCGCGGCCGTGCACGCCGCCGCCGCGCACCGACTGCTGGTCGGGCTGCCGCAGGACCTGCGGCTCGGCGACCCGGGCCGCAGGCTGATGTTCGACGACCGGCTGTACCAGCGCGGCGGCCTGGCGGTGCACGCGCTGCGGCGGGCGCTCGGCGAGGACGGGTTCTTCGCGATGCTGCGGGACTGGACGGGCATCAACCGGCACGGTGTGGTCGCCACCGCCGACCTGCTCGCGCACGCCTCCCGGTACACCACCGCGGCGCTCGGCCCGCTGTTCGAGGCCTGGCTGGAGCGGCCCGAGCTTCCGCCGCTGCCGGGCTAGGGGATTAATCGCGCGGGTCCGTGGTCCGGCTGGGCTACTGTCCGTCCATGTCGATGAGTTCAGACGATCAGATGACCGACCAGCTCGACGAGCTGCTGCCCACCACCCGCCGCGCCCTGCTGCACCGCATCGCGGTCGCCCAGGCCGAGGGCCGTACCCCCTCGCTGGTCGCCGGGGTGGTCCGGGACGGGCGGCTGGTGTGGAGCGGCGCCCGCAGCATGATCGACGGGCACGCGCCGACGCCGGACATCCAGTACCGGATCGGCTCGCTCACCAAGACCTTCGTCGCCGTGCTGGTGCTACGGCTGCGCGACGAGGGTCTGCTGGACCTCGGCGACCCGCTGGCCCGCCACCTGCCGGGCACCGCGGCCGACGGCGCGACCATCGCCCAGCTGCTCGCGCACGCCGGCGGACTGGCCGCCGAGACTCCCGAACCCTGGTGGGAGCGGACGGAGGGCTCGCTGCGGCCCGAGCTCGGCGACCTGCTGGAGCGGGAGAGCCCGCTCAAGCACCCCGCCGGGCGGCGCCACCACTACTCCAACCCCGGCTACGCGCTGCTCGGCGCCCTGGTGGAGAAGCTGCGCGGCGAGCCCTGGGGCGAGGTGCTGCGCCGCGAGGTGCTGGCGCCGCTCGGCATGGACCGCACCACGCTGCTGCCCGAGCACCCGCACGCCGGGGGCTTCGCCGTCCACCCGTGGGCCGACGTCATGCTGCCCGAACCGCTCACCGACACCGGCCTGATGGGCCCGGCCGGCCAGCTCTGGTCCACCGGCGCCGACCTGGCCCGCTGGGCGGCCTTCCTCGCCGCCGGCGACGACAAGGTGCTCAGCGCCGACACCCTCGCCGAGATGCGTCGGCCCGCCGTCGGTCCGGACGACGCCGCCTGGACCTCCGGCTACGGGCTCGGCCTGCAACTGCGGCGCCACGAGGGCCGGTTGCTGCACGGCCACTCCGGTTCGATGCCCGGCTTCACGGCCGGCCTGTGGGTCAGCGAGGACGACGGCCTGGCCGCCTTCGCCCTGGCCAACGCCACCAGCGGCGCCAACACCCCACTGCTGGCCGCCCAGTTGATCACCATCACCGCCGAACACGAGCCCCGGCTGCCCGAATCCTGGTGCCCGCTGCCCGAGGTGGACGAGGACCTGCTCGCCCTCACCGGCCCCTGGTACTGGGGCGCCGCGCCCAACGTCCTGCGGCTGCGGGCCGACCGCGTCCTGGAGCTCGCCGAACTCGCGGGCGGCCGCCGGGGCTCGCGCTTCCGACCCCAGTCGGACGGCACCTGGATCGGGCTGGACAACTACTACGCGGGCGAGACCCTTCGGGTGGTCCGGCGCGCCGACGGCACGGTCAGCCACCTGGACGTCGGCTCCTTCGTCTACACCCGCGAGCCGTACGGGCCGACCGAGGTCGTCCCGGGCGGCGTCGACCCGCAGGGCTGGCGGGCGATTTGATCCCGTCGGACTCGGCCGTGACGGCGGTGTGACGGCGGGGCCGTGACGGTGAGGATGTGACCGCGGGGCTGTGACGGCGGGGGCGCGCGATGCAGGTGCGCGCCCCCGTTGTCCACCCCGCGCGGACGACCGCCCGGTGCCCGGCAGATGACCGACGGGCCACGCGTGGCCCCATTCAACAGCTGCACATCTGCGATCCGCCGGGCCGCAACGTGAATGCCAACCGACTTGGAGAGACATACGGGGACCGGTTCGCGTCCATGCCCAACGCCTGCGGGCCGGGACGGTGCCCTGGCAATTCCACGGCACCGCCGATCGTGCTGCCCTGGAGGGTCCGCCATGACCACCGTCCCCACGTACACTCCGTCCGCAGTCACCCCCACCCACGACGCCCCGGCGGTCCCCTCGTCCCGCCACCAGCCGGCGCCGGCCGCCTACACCGTCGCCCTCGCCCGCGACGAGGACGACGTCCGCGCCGCCCAGCGACTGCGCCACCAGGTCTTCGCCGCCGAACTCGGCGCCGTCCTGCACAGCCCGGTCGCCGGTCTCGACGTCGACCCCTTCGACGAGTACTGCGACCACCTGCTGGTCCGCGAGGGCGAGACCGGCACCGTCGTCGGCACCTACCGGCTGCTGCGGCCCGAGGCCGCCCGGCGGGCCGGACGACTCTACTCCGACGGCGAGTTCGACCTGTCCGCGCTCGCGCCGGTGCGCCCCGGCCTGGTCGAGCTCGGCCGCTCCTGCATCCACCCCGATCACCGGGGCAACGGCGCGGTCATCAACCTGATGTGGGGCGGCATCGCCCGCTACCTCGCCGACACCGGCAACACCTGGGTCGGCGGCTGCTGCTCGATCGACCTGGAGGACGACGGCGCCACCGCGGCCCGGGTCTGGGACACCGTCAGCGCCAAGTACCTGGCCCCCGAGCAGTACCGGGTCACCCCGCACCGCCGCTGGGACGCCACCGGCGTGCCGCGCGCCGAGCGCGGCGCGCTGCCCGCCCTGCTCCGCGGCTACCTGCGGCTCGGCGCCTGGGTCTGCGGTGAGCCCGCGTACGACCCGGACTTCGGCTGCGCCGACCTGTACGTGCTGCTGTCGCTGGAGCGCACCGACCCCCGCTACCTGCGGCACTTCCTGTCCGGAACACCCTCCTCGGGCGCGTCGTCATGAGCGTCTGGCTACCGACCGCGCCCTGTCGGCCGGATACCTGCCTGGGCGAACGCGCGCCGGAGGTCTCCCACCTCCGGCGGACGCTGCGGCTGACCGCCTGCCTGACGGCGGTGCTGGCCGGGGTCGTGCTCTGCCTGCCGGTGCGGCTGCTGCCGTACGGCGCCCGGGACCGGCTGATCCGGCTCTGGGCGCGGGTGGTGCTGCGCTCCCTCGGGGTGACCGTCCACCTCGGGACGCCCGGAACGCCCGGGATTCCCGGAGCTCCCGTGCCGGGCGGGGCGGTCGGCGCCGGCGGGGCGCTGGTGGTGGCCAACCACGTGTCCTGGCTGGACATACCGTTGCTCGCGGCCGGACGGCCCGGGCGGTCGCTGGCCAAGACCGAGGTCCGGCAATGGCCGGTGCTCGGGCACCTGGTCGCCTGGGGCGGCACCGTGTTCCTGGACCGCGATCGGCTGCGGACCCTCCCGGACACCGTGGCGACGGTGGCCGAGGTGCTGCGCTCCGGGCACCCGATGATCGTCTTCCCGGAGGGGTCGACCTGGTGCGGGCGGGAGAGCGGACGGTTCCGGCCCGCGATGTTCCAGGCCGCGGTGGAGGCCGGTGCCTTCGTCCAACCGGTGACGATCCGCTACCGGCTGACGGACGGACGGCCGACCAGTGCGCCCGCCTTCGTCGGGGACGACGGGCTGCTCACCTCGCTCGCCCGGGTGGTCGCGGTGCGCGGGCTGGTCGCGGACGTCACCTTCCTGCCGCCGATCCCGCCGCCCGGGCCGCAGCCCACCCGGGCCGGGGCCCGGCGGGAGCTGGCCCGCGCGGCACAGGCGGCGGTGGAGGGCATCCACTGACGGGGCCCGCCGTGGAGGCGGGTTCGGAGAGGCTCCTCGAAGGCGTCTCATACGGGGGCCCTTGAAGGCGTCCCTCGGTCGCGTCCCGCCGAGGTTCCGTCACGGCGCGGCGGCCGGTGCTCACGTGGCGCGGGCGCCCGCCAGTTCCTCCGGCTGCGGTCGGCCGGAGCCGGACGGGACGACCGGCCGGGCTCGGCCGAGCAGGACCGCGACCAGAACGGCGGTCACGGCCAGCCCGCCCGCTCCGCTGAGCACGGCGAGGTGGATGCCGTCGATGAAGGCGCCGTCCACCGCTGCCCGGACCGGCCCGGGCAGCGCCGCCGCCGTGCCTCCGGGGCCGTGCGCCACGCCGGCCGGGGCGTCCGCGATCGAGCCGACGGCCTCGGGCGGGACACCGAGCCGGTGCAGGGCCGAGGTCAGCGAACCCGTCATCCGGTTGGTCAGAACGGCGCCGAGCACCGCGATGCCGAGCACGCCGCCCAGTTCGCGCAGGGTGTTGATGGTCGCCGAGGCCATCCCGGTCTGTGCCGGGGCGACCCGCTGCATCACCGCGATCGAGACCGGGGTGAAGGTCATGCCCATCCCGAGGCCCATCGCGAACAGCGTCCACAGGTAGGCCGGGTAGTGCGCGTGGTCGCCGTACAACGACAGCCCGCCGAGGCCCGCCGCGCACAGCGCGAGGCCGAGCACCAGCGGCAGCCGCGGACCGTACACCGCGGTCAGCCGTCCGGAGAGCGGTGCGGCGACCACCAGCATCGCGGTCATCGGGAGCCCCGCGTAGCCGGCGGCGGCCGGGGACCAGCCGAGCACGCCCTGCATCATCAGCGGCAGGAAGAACAGCGCCCCGAACATCCCGAAGCTGACCATGAACCCGCTGAGCAGCGCTCCACCGAGCGCCCCGTCGCGGAACAGGCGCAGCTCCAGCATCGGTTCGGCGATGTGCAGTTCGAGTACCAGGAAAGCCAGCAGCAGGAGGGCGGCTGCGGCGCCGCAGCCGAGCACCCGCGGGTCGGTCCAGCCCCGGGAGGGGCCCTCGATCAGCGCGTAGACCAGCAGGGCCAGGCCGGCCGCGGACAGTGCCAGGCCCATGAGGTCGATCCGGCGCGGGCGCTGGGCGATGTCCGGCAGGACGCGGGCGGCGAGCAGCAATCCGGCCACGCCGATCGGCACGTTGATCCAGAACACGCTGGCCCAGCCGAGGTGTTCGACCATCGGACCGCCGACGACCGGGCCGACGGACAGGCCGAGCGCGGAGACCCCGGACCAGGTGCCGATCGCCTTGGCGCGCTCGCGTTCATCGGTGAAGACGTGCCGCAGCAGGGCGAGGCTGCCGGGCGTGAGCAGCGCGGCTCCGACTCCCTGGAGCATCCGGGCGCCGACCAGCACGCCGATCGACCCGGCGAGCGCGGCAACGGCGGAGCCGGCCGTGAACAGGGCGAGGCCGAGGCGGAACACCCGGGTGCGGCCGTAGCGGTCGCCGAGCGCGCCGCCGGTCAGCACCAGGGCGGCGTAGACCAGGCTGTAACCCTCGGCGACCCACTGCAGGCCGCTGATGCCGGTGTCCAGGTCCTGCCCGATCCGGGGCAGGGCGTTGTTGACGATGACGTTGTCCAGCATGGACATGAACATGGTGACGCAGAGCGTGAACAGCGCGAGCCGCTTGCGGCGGGCACTCGACTCCTCCATGGGATCCCTCCCGATCTAAGGCCCCTAACAGTGTTAGGGGCTCGTCCGGCAACCACAGAGTGCCCCTAACGGTGTTAGATTGCAAGCGGGATTCCACGACACCGCTGGGAGGCATCCGCACAGCCATGCCGGAGAACCACGGCGCCACGCCGGAACACGACGCCGGGACGCCCGCCCTGACCAGGGAAGCCCTCGCCCAGGCGGCGCTTCGCGTACTGGAACGGGACGGCCTGGCCGGACTGTCCATGCGCAAGGTCGCCGCCGAGGTGGGCGTCAAGGCGGCCTCGCTGTACTGGCACGTCCGCAACAAGGAGGAACTGCTCGACCTGCTCAACGACGCGATCATGGCCTCGGCCGAGCCCCCGCCGCGCGAGGGCGACTGGCGGATGCAGATGCGCGGATACTGCTGGCGCCACCGACAGCTGCTGCACGACAACCGCGACGCCGCCAAGGTCGTCGCCGGCCGCCTCGCCCCGGGGCCGCACATGTTCGGACTGCTGGACGACCAGCTGGACCGCCTGCGCGAGGCCGGATTCTCCGACGCGCACGCCGCCCTGATCACCTATCTGCTGAGCTCCTTCGTCCAGGGCTTCGTCCTCCAGGAACAGTCACCGATGTCGGCCGCCGAGGCCGGCGGCGCCAGCCGCCTGGAGGTCGCCACCGAGGTCCGCGACCGCTTCCGCGCCCTGCCCGTCGAGGACTTCCCCAACCTCGTCGCCCTGGCCGGCGACCTCACCGAGCCGAGCCTCGACGCCCGCTTCGAGTTCTGCGTCGAGCGCATCCTCGACGGACTGGCGACCCTGCTGCCGCCGGAGCACCGGTGACCCGGCGGCCGGCGCCCGCCGGGCCTGCCGGGCCCACCTGGCCTGCCGGGCGACGACGGTTCCACCGTCAACTACGATGATCGCCAGGTAAAGGCCGGACAAAGGAGTGGTGGGGCGATGGTCGAGCGTCAGGCGGCGGAGAAGCCGGCCGCTCACCAGCCCGGGGACCCGACGCCGGTCCCGGGCGGACAGGTCGGCCCGGGCAGGTACATCGCCGAGGCGTCGACGGGCTGCCTCGGCGAGCTGCTGGCCGAGGTCGTCGGCGGGCTCGTGCTCCTCGTCCTCACCACCGCCTCCCTGGCGGGCGCCTATCTCCTCGCCCGCACCCTCCACCAGGCGAGTCCGGCAGGGGCGTACGGCCTGGCCGTGGTGGGGCTGCTCGGGCTGTCGCACGGCATCCGTCACTGGCGCCACCCCAAGGAACAGCGCAGCCGGGTCGGCCGCATCACCGCCGCCGTCACCGGCGCGCTGGGCTTCTGGCTGATCCTCTGCGTCGGATACGCCTCCTTCGACGCCGCCTTCGGGCTGAACATCGGACTCTGACCGGCCCGACGGCGGGTAGGCTCACCCGGCGCCCTGCCCACCGTCCACTGTCCACTGTCCACGGAGGAGTTACCGATGGCCGAGCCGTATTCCCACGACGAGCCGTACGCCCAGGGCCTGTTGGACGTCGGCGACGGGCAGCGGATCCACTGGAACACCTCCGGCAACCCGGCGGGAAAGCCGGCTGTGGTGGTGCACGGCGGGCCGGGCTCCGGCCACCATCCCGGCTCCCGGCGGTACTTCGACCCCGAGCGCTACCGCGTCGTCCAGTACGACCAGCGCGGCTGCGGGCGGAGCCTGCCGCACGCCGCCGACCCGTCAACCGGGCTGGAGCACAACACCACCGCACACCTGGTCGCCGACCTGGAGCGGCTGCGCGAGCACCTGGACATCGACAAGTGGCTTTTGTACGGCGGCTCGTGGGGCTCGACCCTGATACTCGCGTACGCGCAGGCCCACCCGGAGCGGGTCTCCGCGATCGTGATCTGCGGGGTGACCATGACCCGCCCCGAGGAGATGGACTGGCTCTACCGGGGCGTCGGCCGTTTCCTGCCGGGCCCCTGGGAGGAGTTCCACGCCTTCCCACCCGCCGTCGACCGGGACGGCGACGTGTTCGACCTGCTCACCGCCTACAGCCGGCTGCTCAACAGCCCGGAGGAGGACGTCCGCCGGGCCGCCGCCCAGGCCTGGGCCACCTGGGAGGACGCCGTCATCGCGCACGAGGTGCTGGGCAAGCCGAATGCCTACTCCGACCGCCCCTCCGACGCCCTGATGGCCTTCACCCGGATCACGGCGCACTACTTCTCGCACCAGGCCTTCCTGGCAGACGGCCAACTGCTGCGCGACGCCGGTCGGCTGGCCGGCATCCCGGGCGAGCTCATCCATGGACGGCTCGACCTCGGTGGACCGCTGCAAACCGCTTGGCAGCTGGCCAAGGCCTGGCCGGACGCCAACCTGACGGTAGTCGACGAAGCCGGACACACCGGCAGCCCGCGAATGGCGGAGGCAGTCCTCGCGGCCGTCGAGCGCTTCGCCTGAGAGCGGAACCCGCTCTCAGCAAGGCCGTCATGGAGCAAGCCAAGCCCGACTACCGCTGCGTCATGGTGACCGACGACTTCCACACCTTCCGAGCGGCGCTGATCGCCCGCAGGACCGGCGTCAACGGGCACGTGTTCGGCTCGCCCACCGCCCGGTACTACTGGCCGAGCGCGACCATCCGGGAGTTCGCGGCGGTGTTCCTCTCGCACAAGCTGATCAACTTCGGGATCTGCGGCCTCCTTGCGCTCTGCGGCGTGCTGGCGGCGCTCTGAGCGCCTCGGGTTTCGGGGGGCCTGGGTGTTCGGGCCTGGTTGTTCGGGTTCGGGTGTTCGGGCCCAGATGTTCAGGCCCGGGCGTAAGGCGTAAGGGGCTTGGGGTGTACGGGCCTCGGGGTCTCCGGGTCTCGACTGCTCCGCCTCGGGCTCTTTGGGCATGGTCTGTTCGGTTGGGCCCCGGTCGTCGCGGCGGTCGCCGCCACGGTCGGGGCCCGGCTGTTCAGCGGTGGGTTCGTCGGCCGGTCAGGCAGCCGGGCGGGGGGTGAGGATCGCGCAGGTGGTGGTGGCGTGGGCGTAGAGCTTGCCGTTCTCCGCGCCGACCAACCTGGCCTCCGCGGTCGCCATCGTCCGACCCAGGTGGAGCACCACGCCCTCGCAGCGCAGCAGCCCCGAGTCGGCGAACAACGGGCGCAGCATATGGACGTTCAACTGCGTGGTGGTGTAGCCGATCCCGGCCGGCAGCTTGCTCAACACGGCGCAGCCGAGCGCCGAGTCGAGCAGGGTGGCCAGGTACCCGCCGTGCACGGTGTTCATCGGGTTGAAGAGGTGGTCGCCCACCTCCCCTTCGAACACCGCCGTGCCCGGCTTCACCTCGACCAGATGAAAGCCCATGGTGCTGCAGATCGACGGCTCCGAGATCCGCCCGGCGATCCACTCCAACAGGATCTCCTCGCCGGTGAGGTGCGGGTACTCGGAGATCGGCGGACCAGCCGTCCAGGTGTGGGTGCGGGAGCGCGACTCCTGACCGCTCAGGGACTGCTGCTCGGTGGGGGCAGGCTGGTGATTCGTCATGAGACCAACCTGCCTTGTTCGAACCCCTGGCTCAAGTCCCGTCCGGTACACGCCCGTCGGCCTCACCGGTTCACTCATGCCTCATGCCGCCCCCTCCTTCGCGCGCAGCCCTGCGAACAGGTCGGTCTCGCCCCCGCCCGTTCCGGGTCCGGCTGTCCCGGGTCCACTCACGAAGCTCCGAGCCAGGTGGTAGTCCTCCGTCGGCCAGACCTCACGCTCGATGTCCCGGGGGTGGGCCATGAACGCGGCGCCGGGCTCGACCTGGGTGGCGTGTGCCAGCATCGCCGCGTCCCGTATGGCGAACTGCTCGGAGCAGGCGATTCGGGTGGTGGTCGCGAGGGCGGGCGGGGTGTCGGGCCAGCCGGCGAGCAGTTCGCCCATGGCCGAGTCGACTCCGCGCTCCGTCATGGCGTCGTGGAGCGTCTGGAACCAGGCCCGGGAGAGGGCCAGGTGGTAGTAGAGCTTGGCCGCCTGCCAGGGCTCGCCCGCCTCGGGGTAGCGCTTCGGGTCGGCGGCGGCCTCGAAGGCCTCGACGGTGACCTGGTGGGTCATCACATGGTCCGGGTGCGGGTACCCGCCGGTCTCGTCGTAGGTGATCACCACCTGCGGGCGGAACTCCCGGATCAGG
The DNA here is from genome assembly GCF_042883685.1 of Kitasatospora sp. NPDC058190. Classification (NCBI taxonomy): domain Bacteria; kingdom Bacillati; phylum Actinomycetota; class Actinomycetes; order Kitasatosporales; family Streptomycetaceae; genus Kitasatospora; species Kitasatospora sp. NPDC058190. Next base: position 49,720 of record NZ_JBHVVI010000010.1, on the reverse strand, counting down.
GTGACCAGCGGGGCCGCGGCGACCTCCACCGGCTGGGCGGCGAAGCAGCCTTCCGGCAACGGCTCTTCGGGGCTTGGCATCCCGGAGTCGACGAAGCCGAGGAACTGCTGCCGCACGCCCAGGATCTCACGGGCCGCGGCCATCTCCTCACGCCGGATCCGGGCGAGGTTGTCCCGGACCTCGGGCCGGTCCATCGCCGGGTTGAGCACCGAACCGCGCTCGCCGCCGGTGCAGGTCGCGACCAGGACCTCCACGCCCTCGGCCGCGTACCGCGCGAGGGTGGCCGCGCCCTTGCTGGACTCGTCGTCGGGGTGGGCGTGCACGGTGAGCAGACGCAGGCCGCCAGGATGCTTGGTGAACATGAGGTACCTCCATGGTCGATACGAATGGATGGGGATCGGTCAGAGCCGATGGGAATCGGTGTGAGCCCGCCCGACTGATGGATGATCACTGACCGGCGGCCGGTCAGTCTGCGTTACGGGCCGCGCTCGGGTAGAGCAGGGCCGGTGCGATGGCGAGCGCGGACAGTGCCAGCACCCACCAGAAGGTCGCGCCGAAGGCCGCGCCCGGCTGGCCGGGGTGTCCGGCCTGCGCCTGCTGGAGGACCAGCGTCAACACCGCCGTGCCGAGCGCCCCACCGAGCCGGTTGAGCACGTTGACCGCACCGGCGGCCGCCGCCACCTGCGACTTCTCGACGATCCCGTACACCGCCGCCATGCCGGGGATCAGGACGATCCCCATGCCCGCCCCGCGCAGCGCCAGCGAGCCGACGAGCAGCCAGTCCGCCGGGCCGGAGCCCGTTCCCAGCTGGGTGAAGGCGAGGGTGCCGAGCAGCGAGCAGCCGATGCCGAGCAGGATCAGCCGGCGGGGCGCGAAGCGGTCGGCTATCCGCCCGGCCAGCAGCGAGGTGACCGCCGTACCGAGCGCCTGCGGCGCGAGTAGCAGCCCGGCCTCGACCGCCCCGGCGCGCTCCACCTGCTGGTAGTAGAGCGGGACCAGGAACATCGAGCTGTACAGCGCGGCGCCCTGAAGGAAGCTGTTCGCCGTCGCCACCGCGAAGCCACGCCGGACGAACAGCCGCAGGTCGATCAGCGGCGCCCGGGCCCCGTCACGCCCCGCCCGCAGCGCGTGCCGACCGTACGCCAGCAGCAGCACCGCACCCACCGCGACCGCCACCGGACCGACCGCGCCGCCCTCGCCTATCGTGGAGAGCCCGTAGACCAGCGCCGTCAGGCCTGGCGACAACAGCACCACACCCGTCACATCCAGTCGGGGTTTCGGGAGTTCCGACCGGCTCTCGGCCGGAAGCCACCGGGCCGCCAACAGCAGGGTGAGCAGCCCCACCGGCACGTTCAGCAGGAACATCCAGCGCCAGTCCAGGTACTCCAGCACCAGCCCGCCGAGGATCGGCCCCAGGACCGGGGCCAGGCTGATCGGGAGCAGCATGGTGCCCATCACCCGCGCGATCCGGGAGCGCCCGGCCGCCTGCACCATGAGCGTCTGCCCCAACGGCTGGATCATCGCGCCGCCGACGCCCTGGAGCACCCGAAAGGCGATCAGGCTGCCCGTCGACCAGGCCAGTCCGCACAGCGCGGATCCCAGCACGAACAGGACGACCGAACCGAGCCAGGCGCGCCGGGCGCCGAAGCGGCCGGCAGCCCACCCGGAGAGCGGCATGGTCAGCGATATCGCCAGCAGGTACCCGGTGGCCACCCACTGGACCGCGGCCATCGAGCTGTGCAGGTCGCGGGCGACGGACTCGATGCCGACGTTGACGATCGTGGTGTCCAGCAACGCCAGGATCGGGCCCAACGCGAGCACCGCGCCCATCTTCAGCAGACCGGGCGGCACCGGCTCCGGCCGCTGCGCCCGAGCCGCCCCGCGCCGACCCTTCACGGTGCTCTTCTCCGTGCCCGTCTCCGAGCCCTTCGTCGTGATCCGCGTGGTGACCGATGTGGTCATGAACCCTCCCCTGGGCCGCTTCTCCGTCGACCGCTCCGGCCGACGTGAAGAACTTAGGATGGACCCAGCGATTGGGTCAAGCATAATTTCTGTGACCGACCCAGCGAGCTGCGCTAGGCTCCTGCCATGACCGACACCGGGACCACGCCGAACCTGCGCGAGCTCAACAAGCGCCGCACCCGCGAGGCGATCTCACACGCCGCGACCAGGCTCTTCATCGAGCAGGGCTTCGACCGGACGACCATCGCCGAGGTCGCGGCCGCCGCGGGCGTCGCCAAGATGACCGTCACCAACCACTTCCCGCGCAAGGAGGACCTCTTCTTCGACCTGCACGAGGAACTCGTCGGCCGGCTCGCCCACGCCGTCGCCGAGCGCGCCCACGGCGAGTCCGCCCTCGCCGCGCTCCGTCGGAACTGCCTGACCGCGCTCGACCGGCACGACCCACGGCTCGGCTTCTCCGGCGAGGACTTCGCCCGCACCATCGCCGAGAGCCCGGCCCTGGGCGCCCGACTGCGCGAGCTGAACGAGCAGGCCGAGACAGCACTCGCCGAAGCGCTGGCCGAGGCCGTGCACGCGATACCCGTCGACTTCGAGAGCCGGGTCGCCGCCGCCCTGCTCGCCGCCGTCGACCGCGCGGTGTTCACCGAGGTGTTCCGCCGCACCCTGACCGGCGAGGAGCACACCGCGATCACCGCCGCGGTGAGCCCGTGGGCCGCCCGGGCCTTCGACCGACTGGAGGGTGCCCTTGGCAGCTACGCCGTCCGCGAGGGCCAGGCCGTTTGAACGCCGACCAGTAACCCGTCACGCAGGCCTCGACGCGACGGCGGAACACCCACACCAATACCGCCCTTGACGAAAGGTTGACCTGTTCACGGCAGAAGGTTGACGACCGCCGCCCCTATGGTCGGCCCATGCCCTCACAGCCCATCAGGCCCACCGCCCTGCCGGTCCTGCCCTACCGCAAGCCCACCCGCGGCCGGGACTTCTGGGTCCTGGACAACGTCCTGCCCGACCCGGACGCCGTCCGCGAGCGCGTCCTGGCCCGGGGCGACTGGACCGAGGGCTACCCGTACCGCCCGGAGACCTGGCCAGGCGTGCGCACCATGCCGGGCTTGGAGCCTGACGAGCTGGCGCGGGTCGAGGCGCTGGTCCGCAAGGCCACCGGTGCCTCCCGGCTGTGGGTGCAGAGCACTCCGGGCGGCGGCACGCTCAACCACAACTGCGTCCAGGTCGTCGGCGCCGGGGAGTCGGAGTCCCGCCCGCACACCGACTCCCGCGCCCTCTGCCGCTACGCCGCCGTGCTCTACCTCAGCCCGGGCGCACCCAAGGACGCAGGCACCAGCTTCTACCGCCAGCAGTTCCCCGGCGGCCGCCTCGGCGGGAACCTGGTCAACGCCCCGCACAACAACCTGGTCGAGGCGCTCGGCACCCGCCACGTGCCCGCCGACCACTTCACCGAGGACGTCCGCGTCCCCAACCGCTACAACCAACTGCTCCTCTACCACGCCAACCTGATCCACAGCGCGACGAACTACTACGGCAACGAGTTGGCGGACCGCCGCATGACGGCGGTGTTCTTCTGGATGGCCTGACCGATAGCCTCAACACGCCCTGAAGCACGGCCTGAAGCACGGCCCGAGTCATGACCCGAATGCCACACCCACCCGGGTTCAGGCCGCCCCTCCCCGGGGACGCTCGCCGCATGAACACCGACGCCGCGCCCCCGACCGAGACGGTCCGACCCGACTGGGCCGGGATCGACCAGCTGCCCACCCTCGACCTGCTCCACCTGATGAACGCCGAGGACCGTACCGTCCCCACCGCCGTCGCCGGGGAGTTGACGCGGATCGCCGCCGTGGTGGACGCCGTGGCTACCCGGATGGCCCGCGGCGGGCGGCTGGTCTACGCCGGGGCGGGGACGGCCGGGCGGCTCGGGGTGCTGGACGCCGCCGAGTGCCCGCCGACCTTCGGCACCGATCCAGCCCTGGTCGTCGGCCTGATCGCAGGCGGCCGGACGGCCGTGACGGAGGCCGCCGAGGGCGCCGAAGACCGTACCGAGCTCGCCGAGGCCGACGTCGCCGCGCTCGGCCTCACCCCGGCCGACACCGTGGTGGGCGTCTCCGCCTCGGGCCGTACGCCCTACCCACTGGCGGCAGTGCGTGTCGCACGGGCGGCCGGGGCCCTGACCGTTGGGCTGGCGTGCAACCGGGGCTCGGCGCTGGTGGCGGCCGCCGAGCTGGGGATCGAGGTGGAGGTCGGCCCCGAGGTGCTGGCCGGGTCCACCCGGCTGAAGGCGGGCACCGCACAGAAGCTGGTGCTCAACATGCTGTCCACGGCCGTGATGGTCCGTCTCGGCCGGACGTACGGAAATCTGATGGTCGACCTCCGGGCCACCAACGCCAAGCTCCGCGAGCGCGCCCGACGGATCGTCGCCGAGGCCACCGGCGCCGACCAGGACGCGGTCCACCGGGCCCTGACCGCGACGGACGGACGGACGAAGGACGCGATCCTGGTCCTGCTCGCGGACGTGGACGCGCCCACCGCCGCCCGACTGCTCACGGCCTCGGGCGGACGGCTGCGCGACGCCCTGAAGCCGGCCGGAGGCTAGCCCAGCTGCAGGTCGGCCGCCGCCACGACCTCGCCCAGCCGCGGGAAGTTCAGCTCCACCGAGGCCCGGTGCTCGGCCTCCGTCAGCCCGGTCATCGCATCCTCGACGAACACCAGCCGGTACCCGTGGTCGGCGGCCGCGCGGGCGCTCGACTCCACACCGAGGTTGGTGGCGATCCCGGTGAACACCAGCGTCTCCACGCCGCGCGCCTGCAGCAGCTCGTGCAGCCCGGTGCCCTGGAAGGCGCCGATCGTGCGCTTCACCACGACCTCGTCGGCCGCCGCCTCGACCTCGGCCAGCAGCTCGCTGCCGGGCGGCTGCTCGGCGACGCCCGGCCGCTCGACGCGCACCGCGACGACGGGGGCGCCGGCGGCACGGAAGGCCTTGGCGAGCTCCAGCGAGGACGCCACCACCTCCGAACCGGCGTGCGGCGCGAGCGGGTTGGCAACGATCCGGTCCATCAGGTCGATCAGGACCAGGGCGGTGCTGCGGGGATCAAGGGTGGCCATGGCACTCACGCTAGCCCATGCCCCTCGCCGGTCACACCCTCACCAGGACCCGCCCCCGCGCCCTCGACGGAACCCTTCCCCGCGTCCTCGGCCTCACGCGCGCCCTCGACGGAACCCGCCCCCGCGCCCTCGGCCTCACGCGCGATCTCGGCCCGGAACCCCTCGATCAGCACCCGCAGCCCGTACTCGAAGTCGGCGTCGTGGTCGGTCATCCGCAGCACGTCAACCGCCTCGCTCAGCAGCGGCAGCTCACGCAGCGCCTCGTCCGGGAAGGGCGGCCGGGCGCGCTCCGCAGCGTCCTGCCGCCAGGCCTGCTCCTCGGTGACCCAGCCCATGAGGTACCGGTCGACGGTCAGCAGCAGTCGCAACGCGGTGCGCGGACGCAGCCCGGCCCGGCACAGGGCGCTCAGCTGGGCCTCGACGGCCGGGAGTTCACCCTCGGTCGGCAGGGTGCCGGCGTGCACCCGGGCGCCGTCGCGGTAGGCGAGCAGGGCGCGGCGCTTGGCCCGGGCGTCGGCGGCGATCCACGCGGGCCAGTGCTCCGGATCCGGCTCACGGTCGGGCGGCAGCGCCTCGGCGAGCATCGCCTCCGCCATCAGGTCGAGCAGCTCCCGCTTGTTCTTGAAGTGCCAGTACAGCGCCGGTGACTGCACGCCGAGCTCCCGGGCGAGCCGCCGGGTGCTGAGCCCGTCGATGCCCTCCTCGTTGAGCACGCGCAGCGCGGTGCGCACCACCTCGTCGCGTTGCAGTGCCATCGCTCGGCCTCCCGGTTATCCGCTTGCGAGGCCACCTTATCGCCGCTAAATTCCAGGCCGGACTTTATCAGTGATAAGGACCGGGCGATGAGGACTGGCAACAGGGCCGGCCATCACGCTCAGTGGCAGAAGCACCCCCGAACGCAGCACGCAACGTGCACACCCAACCTGCAACGCGCCCAAGGAAGCCATCGCGAGAGCGACGGCCGCGAAGGGACCAACCCCCTCATGACCTCAGGAACGGACCGCCTCCGGTCCCGACTACTGCTGAACACCGCCCCCTGGCGCTCCTCCCGCGACTTCCGGCTGACCTGGGCCTCCGGCACGGTCACCCTGCTCGGCTCGGTCTTCACCATGACCGCGATCCCGCTGCAGATCGCCCACCTCACCGGTTCTCCGCTCGCGGTGGGCGCGGTCGGCGCGGTCGAACTCGCACCCACCGTCCTCCTCGGCCTCTACGGCGGCGTGCTCGCCGATCGCGCCGACCGCCGCACCGTCGCCCTGGTCACCGAAGTCGCGCTGGCCGCGCTCAGCGCCCTGCTGCTGGCCAACGCACTGCTCGGCACGCCCGCCGTCTGGCCGCTCTACCTCGCCGCCGGGCTGGCGGCGGCGATCCAGGGCCTGCAACAGCCCTCGGTCGAGGCGATGATCCCCCGGCTGGTGCCGCACGACCAGTTGGTGGCGGCGGGGGCGCTGCTCTCGCTGCGCTGGAGCATCGGCGGAGTGGCCGGGCCGGCCGCCGCCGGGTTGCTGATCGCGACCGCCGGCCTCCCGGCGGCGTACCTGGTCGACCTCGCCACCTTCCTGCTGTCGATCGCCCTGCTCGCGCGGGTCCGGCCGATCCCCTCGGAGCGCGACGCCGAGCCGCCCCGGCTGCGCGAGTTCGCCGAGGGAGCTCGGTACGCGACCCGGCGGCCCGACCTGATCGGCACCTACCTGACCGACCTCGCGGCCACCGTCTTCGCCCTGCCCACCGCGCTGTTCCCGTTCCTCGCCGAGGAGTTGGACGCGGCCTGGGCGCTCGGCCTGCTCTACTCGGCTTCCGCCGCCGGCAGCCTGATCGCGGCCGCCACCGGCGGCTGGACCGAGCGGGTGCACCGGCACGGACGGTTGGTCCTGCTCTCCACCGCCCTGGTCGGCGCGGCCACCGCCACGGCCGCCGTTGCCCCGGGCCTGTGGGCCGTGGTGCTCTGCCTGATCGTCGCGGGCGGCGCCCACTGGATCGGCGACACCTTCCGCAGCGCCATCTGGAACCAGTCCATTCCGGACGAACTCCGAGGCCGCGCCGCCGGCCTGGAGATGCTGATCGGCTCCGCCGGGCCCGCCCTCGGCGACCTACGGGCCGGCGGCCTCGCCGCCCGCCAGGGCATCCGGGCCGCGCTGGGCACCGGCGGCCTGCTCTGTCTGGGCAGCAGCACCGTCCTGTCGGCCGCGCTCCCCGCGCTCTGGCGCTACGACCAACGCGACCACCGACGCGAACACCGACGCGAACACCGGCACGAACACCAGCTTGAGCACGAACGCCAGCTCGAGCACCCGCATCACCCCGAACACCCACATCGCCCACACCAGCACGAGCACGAGCACCCGCAGCACCAGGCCCCGGAGCCCACCCCGTAAACCGCCGCTCAACCCACGACGGGCACCGCCGCATGCCGGGCGATCAACTCACCGGGCCGGCACGGATCGCCGACGCCACGCTTGGGCAGCACGGTCAACGTGTCCGTCTGTTCGTTCCCCCGAGCAGCACGAAGTGTCCGGGCGCGCCCACCCGCACGCCCGTCACTTGACGTGAATACGCCGCTCCGCGCGGACCATCGTTGACCACCCACCCCACCCGGCGGTTGGCTCACCCCGAGCCGACCGCCGGGAAGTTCGACGCAACCAGCCCTCGACGCCACCAGCCCTGGACGCCACCGGGCGTCACCGTCGACCCGGCCGGTCGTTCCCAGGGGAGGGACCCGATGACCCGCACACGCACCACCGCCCGCCCGTCCCGGCGCCTGCTGCGCGCCGCCTGCGCACTCGGTGCAGCCGCCGCGCTCGCGCTCACCACCACGCAGGCGTCCCAGGCAGACCCCCGCCGGAAGTCCGGCATCGAGCGGGTGTCCGTCGGCCTCGGCCAGGCACAGCCCGACGGCGCCTCGCACGCCGCCGGGCTGAGCGCCGACGGCCGCTACACCGTCTTCACCTCGAACGCCGCCAACCTGGTGCCCGGCGACACCAACGGCAAGTCCGACGTCTTCGTCCGCGATCTGCGGACCGGCGACACCGAGCGGGTCAACACCGGCCCGGACGGCGCGCAGGCCAACGGTGGCTCCTTCGAGGCCACCATCAGCGGCAACGGCCGGTACGTCGCCTTCAGCTCCGACGCCACCAACCTGACGCCCGGCGCCGACCTCGGCGCCCAGGACGTCTACGTCCACGACCGCTGGACCGGCGAGACCACCCTCGTATCCGTCGGCGAGGAGCCGGGCAAGCCGCAACCGAACCAGTTCTCCGGGCACCCGTCGCTCAGCTGGGACGGCCGCTACATCGCCTTCCAGTCCAACCGCACCGACCTGGCCCCCGGGACGGTCACCTGGTTCGGCGCCAACATCTACGTCCACGACCTGTGGACCGGCGAGAACCGCCTGGTCAGCATCGGTGCGGACGGCAAGGAGGCGAACGGTTCCTCCGCCGCCCCCGTGATCAGCGCCGACGGCGGCAGCGTCGCCTTCATCTCCAAGGCGACCAACATCACCAGCCGGAACAAGCCCGACTCCCTCTCCCCCGATGCGGCCGCCGGGCTCGCCGCCGAGTCCGGCCAGGAGCCCGACGAGCAGTTCGTCCGCGACTCCTTCCGGACCGACAACCGGCCCCGGATCCTCAAGCCGCACCGCTACCCGTTGTACGTCCGCGACCTGCGCGCCGCGCAGACCACCATGGCCAGCGCGGACGAGAAGGGCGGCTGGCGCGGAGCGGACTACCCCTCGCTCAGCCCGGACGGCCGGTACGCGGTCTACTCGACCTGGGTCCAGCACGGCGACAACTGGTGGGAGCGGCACTTCGAGGTGTACGTCCGCGACCTGGAGGAGGGCACCGAGACCCAGGTCAGCGTCGGCCTGCCCGGGACGAAGACCACCGGCGACTCCCTCAACGGGCAGATGACCGCCGACGGCCGCTGGGTGTACTTCGACTCCACGGCCGCGAACCTGGTGCCCGGCGACACCAACGGCGTCGGCGACGTCTTCCGGCGCGACCTGTGGAGCGGCCGCACCGAACGGGTCAGCGTGGCGAACGACGGCTCGCAGACCACCGGCGCCTCGTACGGACCGTACGTCGACGCCCATGGCGCCACGGTGGTGTTCACCTCGGACGACGGCACCCTCGTTCCGGGCGACACCAACAAGGCGCCGGACGTGTTCGCACGCCACCTGCCGAAGCACTGACACCCGCCCCAGCACCCACGCCCCGCCGCGACACCGGCGCCCCGACCCAGCGCCAGCACCGACCCCTGCCCCGGCCCTGGCGTCGAACACGATGCCAGGGCCGCCCCTGACCCGCTAACCGAAATCGGGCAACAGGTATCCCAACTGCGAGATCACCGACCAGAGTTGATCCGCTACCTTCGCCGCCGCGGCGACCGCCCCGACGAACGCCTCGGGTGCGGCCGCCGCCGCGACCAACCCGCCCTTGGCCACCGCCGCCAGCCCCGCGACCACGCCGGCGCCCACCGCCGCCCACACCCCCAGGGCCAGCAGCCCGACCGCGCCCAGCCCGGCCAGGAACAGCTCGCCCTCGGGGGTGAACAGCCGCCGGTCGCGCTCGATCACCACCGCCAACTCCGGTACCAGCGTGGGCCCGAGCGCCCGGGAGCGTTGCCGGGCCCGGATCAGGTTGAGCATCGCCTCGCGGATCCTGTCGGGCAGTTGCACCGCCCGCAGCGGCACCCGGTGGATGTGGTACAGCACCAGCCCGTCGTAGCCGGGCCGCCCGTTCGCGGGCCTCGGGTACTCGCGGAACTCGGCCCGGTTGGTGGGCCAGTAGCAGATCCAGTCGACGTAGGTCTCCCCGTTCTGTTCGATGACGTTGACCGGCATCGGCAGGATCATCGGCCCGGCCCCGAGCCGCCAGTCGGTGCCGGTGGCCACCACCGTGAACGGCAGCTGCTTGACGGCGGTGCGCTGCATGGCGAGCAGCCGGTTCTCGATCACCCGGCCGCACGGGTCCCGCAACACCGAGATCTTCCCCTGGAGTTCGCGGTAGGTGTCCAGGGCGCCCTGCTCGGTGCCGACCTCCAGGGCCTCCATCCGCAGCTCCGGGACGTGGTTCTGGATCCCGAGCATGTCCGGTTTGAGCGCTCCGCCCGGGGTGAGTTCACGGACGGCCTTGATCAGCTTGACCGCCGGGGTGCTGCGGTCCTTGAGCATCCGTTTGATCGCCTCGACCTTCGCGGTCGGGAAGACGTTGCGCAGGTCCTCCGACAGCACCTGGAGCACCATCCGCAGCACCGGGTCCTGCGGCTGCGGGGTAAGCCGCCCGTAGGGCAGCGCGTCCTCGGGGTCCAGCCGGTCCCGGCGGGGGCTGCCCCACCACTCGGAGATCCGGTCGAGCTGGAAGGTCACCCAGGTCGCGCCGGGGCGGGCGTCGAAGTCCGCCCCGAAGTGGTGGCGCACCCACAGCTCGGCGGCCAGGTACTCGAAGACCGTCGGCGGTTCGTCCCGCGCCTTGCCCAGCAGCAGGCAGGTGTCCTCATCCTTCAAGAAGCTCATGCGCCCGCCCCTCCCCCAGCCTCCGGCCGGGGGTACCCCCACCGCTCGGCAGGGGCATTCGCCCGTGCGCACCGCTCGATGGTTCGCTCTCCCCCAGCCTCCGGCCGGGGGTACCCCCATCGCTGGCTCACGAGATGTCCTTCAGCGGGCTGCTGACCGCGATGTCCGTCCCCGAGGTCGGCGTGTACTCGTTCCACTCCGCGATCAGCGTGCCCCGGTGCCCCGGGCGGCGGATCGGGAAGGGCGCCAGGGTGCCGTCGTGGCGGTGGGTGAGCCCGGCGAGCAGCAGGTGACCGTCGTCCGGCACCCGTACCACCCGGGCGGTCTCCTGGATCCGCCGGTCGTCGTACTCGTCCACGACCACCACGGTGTCCGGGTCGAAACCCGCGCTGGAGGCCACCGGCACCAGCACCGGCGCTCCCGCGGCGGCCGGCTCGACCACGGCGGCGCAGGTGGTCACCACCTCGTCCTCCAGGAGCAGCGAGCTGCTGCCCGGGTTGGCCGGAGGGATGCCCGGATAGTTGCGGTCGTCGTAGGCGGCGATCTCCCGGGCGATGGTCAGGTACGGGTGGTCGGCGGGCAGCGGGGCACCGTGGAATCCGCCCTCGGCGAACCGCACCCAGGCCTCCTCCCAGCCCTTGCGCACGGTGAGCACCACCCGGGCACTGCCCGCCCGCAGGAAGGCCTGCCGGTTGGCGTCGGGGTGGCTGATCCGGCTGACGAACGGCCAGGCGACGGGCGCGTCCCAGAAGTAGGAGTAGAGGAAGGTGACCACGTTCTCCCACTCGATGGCCTGGTTGACGAAGGCCACCTCCGCCTCGTGCCCCAGCACCGCCGCCCAGGCCGCGGCGCTCACCCCGAGCCCGCCGGTGTCGTTGCCGGGGAAACCGGCGCCGTGGCGCAGCCGGTCGGGGTCGCTCGCGACCGAGGCTGTGAAGGCGTCAACCACTTCCGACGGCATCATGTGGTAGTCCACGCCGAGCAGGAAGCGCAGCACACCCTTCATGATCTCGTCGCTCTCCTCGCGCCGGAGCGTGAGGGTGTCCACGCCGTTGAGGCGTTCGCGCAGGGCGGCTGCGCGGGCGACGAGGTCCTGCTGTTCGGCGTAGTACTTGGTCTGGGCGGCGTTGAACAGGGCCGCCCAGACGTCGTTCTGCCACTGCCGGCGCGCCTCGTCGGTGGGTTCGACGGCCGCGGTGAGGCTCAGCCAGGTCTGCCGGTTGTTGACCAGGTGGAAGCTCACCACGCACGGCCCGCCCGCATGCCGCAGCAGGCCGCCGTTGACCGGGTCGGCGAGGTCGACGGGGCCGTGCGTGCCGTAGGGCTCGTTCCATTCGGGGATGGTGCTGCCGAGCACCTTGAGGTTGTAGTGGTAGTCGCCGGTGCGGCTCTCGGAGGTGAACTGGAACCAGAGGTTTTTGATCCAGTACCGGTCCGGGATGTTGAGCGGCGGCGCGTCGAAGATGGCGGCGCCGTCGTTGTTGGGCGCGGTGACGTTGACGTGGATGTCCGGGAGCGGGCCGGGGGCGAGCGGCACGGTGGCGCCGTACTTCTCGGCCAGCACCAGGTAGTGCGGCTGGCTCTCGCCGGGGCGGGTCTCCTCGGTGATGTCGGAGTGCGGTACGTCGAAGTGGAAGGGCCCCAGCTTCGCCTCCAGTGCGGCGAGTTCGGCGTACGCCTCGCGCAGCGCCCCGGCCGGCTCGGGGATCGCCAGGTCGTAGGTGAGCCGCAGCCCGGAGCGGTAGAGCCGGACCCGCCACTTGCGCATCATGCTGAAGTAGTCGATCCGGATCGGGTCGGTGGGGCTGGCGTTCTTCAGCGTGCGGGTGGTGGTCTCCGAGGAGCCGGTCACGGTGGTGGTCGTGATGGTGACCTTGTGCTCCTGCTTGGTGCGCGAGGAGGCCTTCTCGGTGATCGTGGTCGCGTGCTTGCGGCTGTCGGTGGCGGACTGCGAGTCGGAACTCTGGCTGGTCATGCCGGAGGTGGCGGAGCCGGAGATCAGCGGGATGCCGCCGGAGACGGTGCCTGTGACGTTGAACTGGTTGCTGTGCTGGAGCTGGCTGGTGGTGGACTGGGCGAGCTCGGTGTTGTCGGTGACGCCGGTCTCGCTGACGTTCTCCAGCGAGTCGGTGACGATCGAGCTGAACTCCTTGGAGGTGACGGACCACTCCTTCTGGGTGACGGCCGTCTCCTCCAGCGGCGCGAGCGGGATGGTGGCGACGAGTTCGCCGCGTTCGATCCCGGCCGGGGCCATCTCCAGGCGCTCCAGGTTGAGCAGGCCGATCGGGGTGACGGCCGCGTTGTGGTCGTAGGCGGCGTTCGCGGCGGCGGCCCGGCCGGCCCGGGCCAGGCCCTCGACGGTGCCGTCCGCGCGACGCAACTGTTCGAGGGCGCCGCCGAGTTCGCGCAGCGCGGGACCGTCCACGGCGGCGAGGGCGGCGGAGCGCAGCGGGCGGTCGGCGGGATCGGCGGCGGAGGCGGCGAGCAGCCCCCAGGGCAGCTCGGCCGTCAACTGCCCGCGCAGGGAGGTCACTTCCTCCGGGCGGAGGTCGAGTCGGCGCAGGTAGGCGTGCCTGGCGAAGCCCGGGTTGTGCTGCGGGCTGTCGACTTCCAGCGGGACGAGGGTGGCCTTGGGGATGCTGCGGGCGGCGTGCCCGAGCACCGCCGGCTGCTGCCCGCCGCCAGGCCAGGGCGGAGTCGGAGGAGTCGGCAAGCCCAGCGGCGCGGGCGCGAGCGCAGGTACGGACTCGGGCGTGAGCGCGGGCGTCGACGCGGGCGGCTGCGCCGGCAGCCGTGCGGGTGCCCCCTGGACGCGGTCTGGCATGGCGGTCCCCTCCGTCCGTCTACTGCCCGGCACCTACCCGGGTCCGCGACGGGGACGCGTCGCGGGCGAACGGCTCGCGGGGCACAGTGCGTTGCGCGGAGGTGCGAAGCGGCGGGCAGCCCTCCCGCACGCCTGCCCGCACCGAAGCGCGCCCCCGCTGCCGAGGGCCGCGGTACCGGAGTACCGACATACCGGTCCGGCACGCCCACCTATTGGGAGCGCGTCAAGCGAACACTTGCCACAACTCCGTTGACTGACGCTTTGTCAACTATTCACCATCCCCTGTCTACCCGCATAGACCCGCAGGTGGTGGCATGGACACATCGCCCGGCACACCCGTGCCGAGCCCGTGTCAGGGAGCTCCCCACATGCTTCGCGCCCATCGCATCGCCCCCGCCGTCGCGACCGTCGTGCTCGCCGCGGCCGCCCTCGCCACCGCCGGCACCGCGCACGCCGCCCCCGCCACCGCCTCGCACACCCGCAGCGCCCTCGACGCGACCTGCTCGCAGGCCTACCTCCCGCTGCCCGACCCGGCCTGCACCCCCGGCGCCACCAACCCGGACGTCACCCAGGACACCATCGACTCCACCATCTGTGTCCCGGGCTACAGCACCTCGATCCGCCCGTCCACCACGTACACCAACCGCCTGAAGGTCCAGCAGATCGCCGCCTACGGCTACGCCGACACCAACACGGCGGACTACGAGGAGGACCACTTCATCCCGCTGTCCCTCGGCGGCAACCCCACCGACCCGAACAACCTGTGGCCGGAGCCGCGCTACGCCGTCGGCACGAGCGGCCAGTCCTCCACCGACAAGGACACCGTGGAGTACAAGCTCTACCGCGCCGTCTGCAACCACCAGGTCGACCTGGTGCCCGCCCAGCAGGCCATCGCCACCGACTGGACCACCGCGCTCTCGGTCCTCGGTCTCAGCTGAGCGATCCGCTGAGTCTCAGCCGAGCCCTCGGCCGAGCGATCAGCTGGGCCGTCAGCGGAGACCTCGGTTGAGCCCCCGGCCGATCGAAGAGCCCTCCGGCACGGGCGCCCACGCCCTCACAGCGTGAGCGCCCGCGCCGAGGCGCTGATCGGCGACGGGAGTTCGGTACGTCCCCGCAGGTAGCGGTCCACCGCGGCGGCCGCCGCCCGGCCTTCCGCGATCGCCCAGACGATCAGCGACTGCCCGCGCCCGGCGTCCCCCGCGACGAACACGCCGTCGGTCCCCGTGCCGTACTCGTCGTCCCGCTCCAGCGTGCCGTCCGAGCCGACGGCCAGCCCGAGCTGGGCGAACAGCGGCTGGTCCGGCTCCGGTCCGGTGAAGCCCAGCGCGAGGAGCGCGAGCTGCGCCGGCAGCGTCCGCCCGGTGCCCGCGCGGGCGCTGCGGTCCTCCGGCTCGGCCTCGGCGAAGCACACGCCCGCCAGCCGCCGGTCCGGCCCCGGCTCGAAGCCGACCGTGGCGGCCGCGAACACCCGGGAATCCGCCCCCGACTCCTCGTGCGAGGTGGTCTCCCGGTACACCTTGGGGTGGACCGGCCAGGGCTGCTCGGGCGCCCGGCGCTCCGGCGGCCGCGGGTTGATGTCCAGCTGGGTGACCGAGACCGGGCGCTGGCGCAGCGCCGTCCCCAGGCAGTCGGCCGCGGTGTCCCCGCCACCGACGATCACCACCTCGCGCCCCTCGGCGGACAGCGGCGAGGCCGCGCAGTCCCCCTCGTCCACCCGGTTCGCCCAGGTCAGGTACTCCATCGCCGGGTGCACCCCGGGCAGCCCGCGCCCGGGCACGGCCAGCTCCCGGCAGGCCGTGGCCCCCACCGCGACCAGCACCGCGTCGTACCCGGCCCGCAGCTCCTCGCCGGTGACGTCCCACCCCACCCGCACCCCGGTGCGGAAGGCCGTTCCCTCGGCCCGGAGCTGGTCGAGCCGCCGATCCAACCGGTGCTTCTCCAGCCGGAACGCCGGTATCCCGTAGCGCAGCAGCCCGCCCGGGCGGTCGGCCCGCTCGTAGACCGTGGTCGTGTGCCCGGCCCGGGTCAGCTGCTGGGCGGCGGCCAGCCCGGCCGGACCCGAACCGACCACCGCGACCCGCCGCTCCGGGCCCCGCCGCTCGGGCGGCTGGGGGCGGTCCCAGCCCGCTTCCCAGGCCCGGTCGGCGATCGCCAGCTCGACGTTCTTGATCGTCACCGCGGCCCCGCCGATCGCCAGCACGCAGGCGCTCTCGCACGGCGCCGGGCAGAGCCGCCCGGTGAACTCCGGGAAGTTGTTGGTCGCCAGCAGCCGCGCGGCCGCCGCCCGCCAGTCGTCCTCCGCCACCAGCCGGTTCCACTCCGGCACCAGGTTCCCCAGCGGGCAGGCGGCATGGCAGAACGGCAGCCCGCAGTCCATGCACCGCGCCGCCTGTCCGCCCACCACCGGCAGCAGCGCCCCCGGCCGGTACACCTCCCGCCAGTCCCCCAGCCGCTCACGCGCGTCCCGTCGCGCCCGCTCCGCGCGCGGGGTGGTGAGGAAAGCCATCCGGTCTGCCATCGCGGCCTCCGGCGGGACGTGCCGACACGGACCCGGCGACCCACCTGGCGGCGCGCCACCGTGTGGCCACCGTACGCCCACGAAGCGGCACAGGAAAGCCGTCGACCGAAGAACCCCGTGACCCGGCCGCGACTGCCGTGAGCACGCCAGGGAGAATCTCCCCATGACCCACACCGTGCTGATCGCCGAGGACGACCGTGCCATCCGCGACTCGCTCACCCGCGCCCTGACGCTGGAGGGCTACCGGGTCCGGATAGCGGCGGACGGCACCCAGACCCTCGCCGTCCTCGCGGAGCAGCGCCCGGACGTCCTGGTGCTCGACGTGATGATGCCCGCACCCGACGGCCTGGAGGTCTGCCGCCGGCTGCGCGCGGCCGGCGACCGCACCCCGGTGCTGATGCTGACCGCCCGGGTCGAGGTACCGGACCGGATCGCCGGACTGGACGCCGGGGCCGACGACTACCTGGTCAAGCCCTTCGACGTGGACGAGCTGTTCGCCCGCCTGCGCGCCCTGCTGCGCCGTCAGCCGCCCGGGCCCGTCGAGGACGTGCTGACCGTCGCCGACCTACGGGTCGATCCGCCCGCCCGCCGGGCCTGGCGCGCCGGGGAGGAGCTGGAGCTCTCCCGCACCGAGTTCGACCTGCTGGAGCTGCTGGCCCGGCACGCCGGCGCCGTCCTGGACCAGACCACCCTCTACGAGCGGATCTGGGGCTACGACTTCGGCCCCGGCTCGAAGAACCTCGCGGTCTTCATCGGCTACCTGCGCCGCAAACTCGACCGGCCCGGCCTGACCCCCCTGATCCACACCGTCCGCGGCGTCGGCTACACGCTGCGCGAGCCGTGACCGCCCCCGCGCGCCCGCGCCCCCGACTGCCGCGCCCGGGCCTGCGCACCACCCTCTCGCTCGCCTTCGCCGCGATGGCCGCCCTGGTGGCGGTGCTGATCGGCACGCTCGGCTACCACGCGGCCGAGCACCTGATCCGCGACGACGAGACGGACGACTTCACCTCGGCCGTCCGGGCCGTGAGCGCCCAGGTCGAGCGCGAGAAGCTGTACCCGGGGGACTTCAACGGCCCGAGCGGGCTGAGCGAGCAGCTGCTGCACCCGATCCGGGTCACCGCGCAGGCCCTGGACTCCACCGGGGCCATCGTCCCGGGCACCGCCCACCTCGACCTCCCGACCACCTCGGACGACCGCGAGCTCGCCCACGCCGACGCCCCCGCCCGGACGGTGACGGACGTGCGTCGCCTCGGCGGCAACACCTGCCGGGTGGGCGTGGTCTCGCTCGGCGGCGGCCGGGGCGCGGTCCAGATCGTGCAGCAACTCGGTGACATCGAGGAGCTGTTGGAGAAGCTGCGCCAGCAGATGGTGGCTGTGGTGGCCGGCGTCGTGCTGATCGCGGGCGCGGCCGGCTGGCTGCTCGCCCGGCGGATCAGCGGCCGGCTGGTCCGGCTCACGGACGCGGCCGAACTGGTCGCCGCGAGCGGCCGGTTGGACGTCCCGGTACCCGCCTCCGGTACGGACGAGGTGGGCCGGCTCGGCCGCGCCTTCGACCGGATGCTGGTCCGGCTCGCCACCGCCAAGGAGAACCAGCGCCGCCTCGTCCAGGACGCCGGGCACGAGCTGCGCACCCCGCTGACCAGCCTGCGCACCAACCTCTCGGTGCTGCCCAGCCTGGACCGGCTGCCGCCCGCGGAGCGCGCCGCGCTGATGGCCGACCTGGCCGAGGAGGCGCGGGAGTTGACCCTGCTGGTGGAGGAGCTGGTGGCGCTCGCCGCGGACCGCAAGGCGGACGAGGAACCGGTCGAGGTGGTGCTGGCGGAGCTGGCCCATGCGGCCGCCGTGCAGGCGCGGCGGCGCAGCGACCGGGAGATCACCGTGGACGCGGACGACACCACCGTCACCGCCCGCCCGGACGCGCTGGCCCGCGCGGTGGGCAATCTGCTGGACAACGCCGCCAAGTTCGACCCGGCCGGCACGTCCCCGATCGAGCTGGTGGTGCGCGGCCCGCGGGTCGAGGTGCGCGACCGGGGCCCGGGCATCGACGTCGCCGACCTCGACCGGGTCTTCGACCGCTTCTACCGGGCCACCGCCGCGCGCAGCCTGCCCGGTTCGGGCCTCGGCCTGGCCATCGTGGCCGAGGTGGCGCAGTCGCACGGCGGCATGGCCTTCGCCGCCAACCGCGAGGGCGGCGGCGCGGTCATCGGCTTCACCCTGGGCAGCTGACGGCACGACGGCGGGCCCGGTGCACCGAAGCACCGGGCCCGCCGTGGATCTCACGCTCAGCCGGCGGCCAGCAGCCCCCGCCCGAGCCAGTCGGCGTTGTCCTTCACGCCCGGCAGGACGAAGAAGTAGCCGCCGCCGGTCGGCGATATGTAGTCCACCAGCGGCTCGTCGATCAGCCGGGTCTGGGTGGCCTCGAACTGCCGCACCACGTCCTGCTGGTAGCAGCAGAACACCAGGCCCATGTCCAGGTTGCCGGCCTTGTCGACGCCCCGGTCGTAGTTGAAGCCGCGGCGCAGGATGCGCGAGGTGTCGGTGTCGGCGGTGCGCGGGTTGGCCAGGCGGATGTGCGCGTTGAGCGGGATCGCCTTGCCGTCCGGGTCCTTGCCGTAGTCCGGCGCGTCGGTCTCCTGATGGCCGTCCAGCGGCGCGCCGGTGTCGCGGCGGCGCCCGAACATCTTCTCCTGCTCGGAGAGCGTGACGCGGTCCCAGAACTCGATCAGCATCCGGATGATCCGGATCACCTGGTAGCTGCCGCCGGTCGCCCAGGCGGGCTCGCCCATCCCGTCGGTCACCCAGATCAGCCGGTCCATCTCCCGGGAGGAGGTGGTGTCCGGGTTGACTATGCCGTCCTTGAAGCCGAGCAGGTTGCGCTGGGCGCCGTCCGGGCGGGACTGGTTCTGGAAGCCGTCGATCCGCCAGAGGATCTGCAGCGCGCCGCGGGTGTGCCGGGTGATGTCGCGCAGCGCGTGCAGCACGGTGTCCTGCCGGTCGGCGCAGATCTGCAGCGAGAGGTCGCCGTGCAGTTCGGCGGGCTGCAGGTTGTCGTTGGGGAAGGTCTTCATCGGCGCCAGCTTGACCGGCTTGGCCTTGGCCAGCCCGTAGCGGTCGTCGAACAGCGAGGCGCCGACGCCGACCGTGACGGTCAGGTTGTCGGTGGTCACCACCGGGCCGAGGATGCCGCTGTCGGACGGCGGCGCGCCGACGCCGAGGTCCGGCGGGGTGCCGCCGGCGGTGAGGAAGCGGATCCGCTCGGTCAGGGTCTTGAACAGATCCTCCAGGCCCTTGCGGTCCTGGGCGATCACCTGGCAGGAGATGAAGGCGGCGTAGCCCGGGGCCGGGGTGGTGATGCCGGCCTGGTGGTCGCCGTGGAACGGGACGGCCCCGGTCGTCGTCTGGTGGCTGTCCCCGGCGGCGGCCGGGCCGGCGCCGAGGGTGAAGGCCCCGCCGGCGAGGACGGCGGCACCGGCGCTCGCGCCGAGCGCGGCCCGCACGAAGCTGCGCCGGGCCGGTCCGGCCGGGCAGCCGCCCTGCTCGACGGTCTGGGCGGCCTGGGCGGCCGCGGCAGCGTGCGGGAACGGGCAGGAGCCGGTGGCTGCGGTCTGGTCGGTCATCAGGCGGCCTTCCGGATCTCGAGGAGCGCGGGGATGGGCGAGAGGTCTTCGAGCAGCTGGCCGGTGGCGCCGTTCAGCTGGCGGCGGCTGTCGGCGGGCAGCTTGTCCAGCGCGGTCCAGCCGTCGGCGGTGTGGGCGGCGGCGACCAGGTCGCCGACCCGCTTCATCCCGGCGTTGATCCGGACCAGCACCTGCGGGTCGCGCTCGTCGAGCAGCGGCTGCAGCAGGGTCAGCAGCTCCTGGGTGCCGGCCAGGTTGGCCTGGGCGGTGGCCAGGTTGGTGCCGCTGCCCATGTCGGTGTCGCCGGTCAGCTCGAACTGGAGGGTGTTCTCCAGGATCTCGTGGGCGCGCAGCGGCAGGTCGCCCGGGTCGAAGTCCTGGGTGGGGAAGTCGTGCACCAGCTTGGCGACGTTCTGGGCGAGCTCGTCGGCGACCGGCGTCAGGTCGGCGGCGGACTGGCCGTGCCAGAGGCCGTACTCCAGGCGCAGGAAGCCGGTGAAGTCCTTGTCGTCGGCCTTGTCGGCGAAGCCGTCGGCGCGGCCGTCGATCTTCTTGTCGAGGTCGGCGAAGGTGCCGTAGGCGGCGCCGAGCGAGGCGTACTGCAGGTGAGCGGTGAGCCAGTCGGCCTTGGCGGCGGCGAGGTCGCCGCCGTGCACGTCGGTCTGGATCTTCTGGGTCTGCGTCATCAGGGTCGCGAGGCCCTTGTTGACATAGTCCTTGTAGCTGTCCAGCGGGGCCTTGAGGTCGTCCTCGTTGACCGGCTTGACGGCCTTGACCTCGGCTCCGCCGCTGACGTGGACGGCGGCGGAGGTGACGGACTTGCCGCCGGTGGGCACGCAGCGCCAGGCGTAGTCGCCGGAGCCGATGGTGGCGGTCAGCGCGCGGGTGGTGCCGGGGGCCAGGCCCTCGATCTCGCCGTAGACGGCGCCGGTGCCCGGGTTGACCAGGTAGACCTCGGAGACCTTGTCGCCGGTGTTGTGCATCTGGAAGACCTGCTGGCCCGGCTGCGGGTCGGCGAAGCCCTTGCCGCACTCCTGCTCGGAGACCGAGACGGTGGCGGTGCTGTTCTGCTTGCCGTCGCTGGCCGCGATCACGACGCCGGCCACCACGACCGGGACGGCGACCAGCGCGGTCGGCAGCACCCAGCGCGGACGGCCCGCGCGCACCGGCTCGGCCTTCTCCTCGGCGCCCGCGGCCTTCTCGATGCTCGCGCTCTTCTCGGCGCTCGCGCTCTTCTCGGCGCTCGCGCTCTTCTCGGCGGCGGCCGGGGCCGGGGCCGCCTTGCCGCCGCGGATGCCCTCGATGAACAGCGTCATCACGATGCTCAGGTACGCGATGTAGCCGACGACCTGGAGGACCGTCATGGTGACGGTCAGGTTGAGGGTGCCCTGGACGAGCGTGGCGTACCAGGAGGAGGCGTCCAGATGGCCGCTCAGGTCGAAGGCGTAGGTGCTGCCGCCGCCGAGCAGACCGGACTCCTGGAGGTCGCGCAGGCCGTAGCCGAGCACACCGGCCGCGACGACGATCAGACCGGCGCCGGTGATGGTGAAGAACCGGGTGAGGTTCATCTTCAGCGCCCGGCGGTAGAGGCCCCAGCACAGGCCGACGGAGAGCAGCAGGCCGACGGCGGCGCCGATCAGCGGTCCGGTGGACTCCCCGGCGGTGCGCGCGTTGGTCCACAGGAAGAGCGAGGTCTCCAGGCCCTCGCGGGCGACCGCGAGGAAGCTGGTGAGCACCAGCGCGCCGGCGCCCATCGCCAGCGAGGCCTGGACCTTCTCCTTCAGGTCGGCGGAGAGGGTGCGCGCCGAGCGGCGCATCCAGAACACCATCGCGGTGACGAAGCCGACCGCGATCAGGCTCAGCACCCCGCCGAACGCCTCCTGGGCGTGGCCGGAGAGGTTGGCGGCGGTGAAGGTGAGCACCGCGCCGAAGCTGAGGCTGAGCGCGACGGCCGCCGCGACGCCGGTCCACACCTGGGGCAGTCGGCCCTTCTGACCGGCCCGCACCAGCGTGGCGACCAGGATCGACACGATCAGGCCGGCTTCCAGGCCTTCGCGTAGCCCGATCAGAAAGCTCGGAAACGCCTCATCCCACATGCAGCGGGCTCCTCCCCCGGGCCGCCCCGGGTTGTTACCTGTCCTCGGCGCGCCGCCGTGGTGACGGCGGCGCGGCACGGCGAACGCCCCGGACACCGGGGTCCAGGGCGTTTCGCTTAGCTTAGGCAAACCTTAGAGCCGCTGCGGTCAAGTGCACCCCTGCTTCAGGTAAGGGTTCGGTATGGGAACACCCATGCGACCGTCAACCCGGCAGGTCGCGGGGCCGGGGGGAGGCCGGCGTCACCCCCACCACTGCTCGGGCGCCGCAGGCTCCGGAGGGACCGTCACCGGTTCGGCGCAGCGCACCAGCAGTTCCCCCTCCTCCGTCTCGGTGACCAGGAAGCCGCACTCGCGCAGGACGAGCGCGGCCGCGCCGCTCACCGCCGCTCGCGCCTCCCCGGAGGGCGGCCCGTCCGGCCCGGCGCCCGGCGACCAGCCGAGCACCACGCCCTCGGGGTGGTGGCCGATCGACAGGGGTGAGGGGCCCGATGCGGTGTCGAACCCGGCGCGGGCCAGGGCCGCGGCGACGTCCTCGAAGAGTTCACGGTGATCCACCATTGGCGCAGCGTAGGCCCCACCCCGCAGGACCTCCGGACGCGGCGCGCGCCGAAACGGTTCAGCTGCACCCGAGCGCAGCATCGGCGCCCGTTGGGCCGAGCGGCGGCCAGCCGATCGGGCGCCAGGAACCCCCGTCCGGCCCGACACGCACGGCCGGACGGGCCGATGGACGTGCACAGTCGGCCCCCTGCCGACAGCATGACAGAGTAAGCGCTCCATCACCCTGAGCAACGGGTCCGGCGGAGCACCTGGTCCGCGCGCCGGTCCGACCGGCGGACCCGTATCGAGAGGTCCCATGATCACAACACTTCGCCGGCCGGCGTTCCCGCTGGCGGGCCTCCACCACGGCACGCCGAGAACGCCGGGGAGCCCGTCGTGAGAACCGACCAGCAGTCGCAGCCGGGACCGGTGACCAACCAGCGCACCAAGCCCGCGAACAAGGCCGAGGCCCTCGCCGACTGGACCGACGGCCGGCTCGGCATCTACTCCCTGGCCAAGGCCAATCTGCGCAAGATCTTCCCGGACCACTGGTCCTTCATGCTGGGCGAGGTCGCGCTCTACACCTTCGTCATCATCATCCTGACCGGCGTCTGGCTGACCCTGTTCTTCAATCCGAGCATGGGCGAGGTCGTCTACGACGGCCGGTACGTCCCGCTCAAGGGCATCTCGATGTCGCAGGCCTACGCCTCCACGATCAACATCAGCTTCGACGTCCGCGGCGGCCTGCTGATGCGCCAGATCCACCACTGGGCGGCGATCGTCTTCATCGCCTCGATGTTCACGCACATGCTGCGCGTGTTCTTCACCGGTGCGTTCCGCAAGCCCCGTGAGATCAACTGGGTCTTCGGCGCGCTGCTGTTGTTCCTCGGCATGTTCGACGGCTTCATGGGCTACTCGCTGCCCGACGACCTGCTCTCCGGCACGGGCATCCGCTTCATGGAGGGCGCGATCCTGGCCGTCCCGATCGTCGGCACCTACCTGCAGTTCTTCATCTTCGGCGGCCAGTTCCCGGGCACCGACATCATCCCGCGCCTGTTCACCGTCCACATCCTGCTGATCCCGGGGATCATGGTGGGCCTGCTCGCGGCGCACCTGATCCTGGTCTTCTACCACAAGCACACCCAGTTCGCCGGGCCCGGCCGGACCAACGACAACGTGGTCGGCATGCCGCTGATGCCGGTCTACATGGCCAAGGCGGGCGGCTTCTTCTTCCTGGTCTTCGGCGTGGTCGCGTTCATGTCGGCGATCGCCACGGTCAACCCGATCTGGGCCTACGGCCCGTACCGGCCCGACCAGGTGTCGACCGACGCCCAGCCGGACTGGTACATGGGCTTCTCCGAGGGCCTGATCCGGGTGATGCCCGGCTGGGAGATCAGCGTCTGGGGCGGCCACACCCTGAACCTCGGAGTGTTCATCCCGCTGATGATCTTCCCGACCGTACTGCTGGCCATCTGGTGCTGGCCGTTCCTGGAGGCCTGGGTCACCGGGGACCGCGGCGAGCACCACATCGCCGACCGGCCGCGCAACGCGCCGGTCCGCACGGCCTTCGGCGCGGCCTGGGTGAGCCTCTACCTGATCCTGCTGGCCGGCGGCGGCAACGACCTGCTGGCGACCCACTTCCACCTGTCGATCAACGCGATCACCTACGCGGTGCGGGCCGGCTTCTTCGCCGTGCCGGTGGTCGTCTTCGTGATCACCAAGCGGTGGTGCCTGGGCCTGCAGCGGCGGGACAAGGACAAGGTGCTGCACGGCCGGGAGACCGGCGTCATCAACCGGCTGCAGCACGGCGAGTACGTCGAGGTGCACGCGCCGCTGCCGCAGGGCCGGCTGTACACCCTCACCGCGCACGAGCAGCCCGAGCCGACCGTGCTGGAGCCCGAGGTGGACGAGAACGGCGTGGCCCGCAAGGCCGGGCTGTGGACCCGCACCCGGGCGAAGCTGTCCCGCGGCTTCTACGGCGAGGGCAGCCAGATCCCCAAGCCGACCGTCGAGGAGCACGCGGAGATCACCAGCGGCCACGGCCACCACTGATCCCCGGATCGAAACCCGGAGGGCCCGCTGCGCCGGAATCGGCGCAGCGGGCCCTCGTCGTGCCGCGGGCACGCTCCGCGGCGTTCAGCTCCTGAGGGCCGCGGGGAGAACGGCGAAGAGCGCCGCCGCCAGGGTGACGGCGAGGCAGAGCGCCGCCCAGCGGGTACAGATCCGGCGGCACTCGGCGCGGTAGCGGGCGGCCAGTCGGCGGCAGCGCCCGACCGCGCGGTCCACGACCTCCTCGGCATAGCGCAGCCGGTCGGCGGCGTAGGCCTGTTCGAGGCTCTCCCGCTCCACGTCCGGCAGCCAGGGGAACCGGGCGGCGAAGGCCCGGGCGTCCCGTTCGGCCGCCGCGACCTCCGCCTCCCAGGCGAGGAAGCCCTCGATGCGGGCGATCCCCACCCGGGAGTTCACCCGGCCGCCGCCGTTGTCGGCGGGCCTGCCCTGGCGGGGGGTGCGTGCTCTCGGCGGACGCTGTCTGCCACCCATGACCGCTCCTCAAGTCCTGTCGAGTCGTCCCGCCGGAAACCTGCGGGAAGGGGCTCTTACCGGGGATCGCTCCGCAATCAGGCAACTACTACCAGCGACGAACCGCAGGTGGGGGGCGGCTCGCCACAGCCCGCACACCCGGGGAAAACTTGCGTGCCGCGCACTATTGCGCGACGCGCACTTTTTGCGGGACAGTGGTGGCCATGACGAACGGGCAGCCCGGTCTGCGGGAACGGAAGAAGGCCGCGACGCGGGAGGCACTGAGCTGGGCGGCACTGCGCCTGGCGGCGGAACGGGGGCTGGAGAACGTCCGGGTGGAGGACATCGCGGCCGCGGCCGGGGTCTCCCCGCGCACCTACAACAACTACTTCTCCAGCAAGGCCGAGGCGATCGTCTTCCGGCACCGCAACCGGATCCTGCGGGCCGCCGAGGCACTGCGGGCCCGCCCCGCGGAGGAACCGCTGTGGGAGGCGCTGACCCAGGCCCTCGTCGAGCCCTTCGACGGCGCGGAAGCGGAGCCCGACCAGCGCTGGATCGCCGCCATACGGCTGCTGCTGCGCGAACCGTCGCTCCAGGCCGAGCTGTCGCGCGGCGGCGCGCGGACCCGGGCCGAACTGACGGCGGCGGTGGCCGCCCGGACCGGCACCGACGCCGACCGGGACCTCTACCCGAAGCTGGTCGCCGCGACCGCGCTCTCCGCACTGCAGGTCGCCAACGAGCACTACCTGACCGCCGATCCGGTGGTGCCCTTCAAGCCGCTGTTCGCCGAGGCGCTGCGGCAGCTGGCGGCCGGGCTGCCCGATCCGTCGTCCGCATGAACGAACCGTCTCAGAGGGGGATTCGAGATGACCAACGACGTCATCATCGTCGGTGCCGGCCCGGTCGGGCTGTTCCTGGCCTGCGAACTGGCGCTGGCCGGAGTGCAGCCCGTGGTGCTGGACCGGCTGCCCGAGCGCTCCGGCGAGCAGAAGGCCAACGGGCTGGTCGGCCAGGTGCTCCGCCTGCTCGACCACCGCGGCCTCCACCAGCCGCTCAGCGGCGTCCCGGGCGCGCCGCAGCCCGTGCCGCGCTTCGTGTTCGGCGCCTTCCCGCTGGAGCTGCACCGGCTCGACGCCAACCCGCTGCACGCCGTGCCCGTACCGCAGCACCGGATCGAGGAGGTGCTGGAGGAGCGAGCCCTCGAACTGGGCGTCACCGTGCGCCGCGGCTGCGAGGTCACCGGCTTCACCCAGGACGCGACCGGCGTGACCGTCGACCTCCACGGCCCCGACGGCGCCGGGCAGGTGCGGGCCCGCTACCTGGTCGGCGCGGACGGCGGCCGCAGCACGGTCCGCAAGCTCGCCGGCATCGGCTTCCCCGGCGTCACCTCGCCCGACCCGGTCTCCCGCGTCGCGCACGTGCGGCTGCCCGAAGGGCTCCGCACCACCGACAGCGGCGAGGTCCTGCTGCCCGGCTGCCCGACCCCGTTCCGCCCCTACACCCACACCCGCACCGACCACGGCGTGTTCGTCATCTCCCCCTTCAACGAGGACGCGGTCATGATCGCCACCATGGAGTGGGGCGGCCCGCCGGTGGACCAGCGGGCCCCGCTCACCCTGGACGAACTGCGCGCCAGCATCCGCCGGGTGACCGGCGCCGACCTCGAACTCACCCCGGCCCGCACCGCCGGTCCGTTCACCCCGCGCCGCACCGTCGGCCACAACACCCGGCTCGCCGAGCGCTACCGCGACGGCCGCGTCCTGCTGGTCGGCGACGCCGCCCACGTCCATGCCGCGACCGGCGGCCCCGGCCTCAACCTCGGCCTGCAGGACGCCGCCAACCTCGCCTGGAAGCTGGCCGCCGAACTCCAGGGCTGGGCCCCGCCCGGCCTGCTGGACAGCTACCACCGCGAGCGCCACCCGATCGGCCAGCGGGTGTTCATGCACTCCCAGGCCCAGATCGCGCTGATGGCCCCCGGCGCCGGGACCACCGCGCTGCGCGCCCTGGTCGGCGAACTGCTCTCCCACGAGGACAACCTCGCCCGGATCGCCGCACTGATGGCGGGCAGCGACGTCCGCTACGACACCGACTGCCCGCACCCGTGGGCCGGGGGCTTCGCACCGGAACTCGCGCTGACCACCGCCGAGGGGGATCTGCGGCTCGCCGAACTCGCCAGGGGTGGGCGGGCGTTGCTGCTCAACCTGACCGGCGGCGCACTCGGGCTCGCGGGCCGGGCGGCGGGGTGGAAGGACCGGGTGGACGTGGTGACCGCGGAGTGCGCCGAGCCGCCGGCCGGGGCGCTGCTGCTGCGCCCGGACGGGTACGTCGCCTGGGCGTCGGAGGTCGGCGAGGCGGACCCGACGGGGCTGGAACGGGCGCTGCGCACCTGGTTCGGCACGCCGCGCGACTGAGTACCCGTACCCGGGTGGACCGAGTACCTCGCCGCTGCCGCAGCGGCAGGGGCGGTCGGGAGCATGGACGGCATGAGCGAATCCGCGCGTACCGCAGCCGCCCCGGCCGGGTCCGACCGTCGCCGCTGGTGGCGGGCCCCGGCGATCTCCACCGCGGTGACCCTGATGCTCCTGCCCTGGGCCGTCGTCCTGCGCGGCCTGGGCGAGATGGTCACCGACCCCTGCAACAGTCCGGGCCCGTGCCCCGCCGTGCCGTACCTGGCCGCCGCCTCCGCGGCGCTGATCACGGCCATGGTCGCGCTCGTCCTCCAGTGGCCCGCCTCCTGGCTGTTCCACCGGGTCCGGGTGGCCGTCTGCCTCGTCCCGGTCGCCGCGCTGGCGGTGGAGGTACTGGCGCTCATGACCGCCGGGAACAGCATGTGACGCCGGTTCCCGACCAGGTGACCGGAAGTCAACTATGGTCGTCGCGGCCCGTTCCACGAGGCACGGGCCTCGACCGGACGGACGGGGAAACAGTGCGCATCGGAATCATCGGCACGGGTGTGGTCGGGCAGACCCTCGGCAGCAAGCTGGTCTCGCTCGGCCACCAGGTGACGCTGGGCTCCCGCGGCAAGGACAACGAGAAGGGGCTGGCCTGGGCCGGGCAGGCCGGCCCCGACGGGCACACCGGCACCTTCGCCGAGGCGGCCGCCTTCGGCGAGGTGGTGCTGAACGCCACCGGCGGGACGGTCTCCCTCGCGGCGCTGCGCGCGGCCGGGGCCGAGCACCTGGCCGGGAAGCTGCTGATCGACGTCTCCAATCCGCTGGTGTTCGGCCCGGACGGGGTGACCCTCGACCCGGGGAACACCGACAGCGTCGGCGAGCGGATCCAGCGCGAGTTCCCCGAGGCCCGGGTGGTGAAGGCGCTCAACACGCTGAACTGCGCGCTGATGGTCGACCCGGGGAAGCTCGCCGGTGAGCACAACCTGTTCATCGCCGGGAACGACCCGGACGCCAAGGCCGACACCGTCGCGCTGCTGGGCGAGTTCGGCTGGCCGGCCGGGTGGATCGTCGACCTCGGGGACATCACGGGTGCCCGGGCCACCGAGATGATGATGCCGTTCTGGCTCCGGATGATGGGGCACTTCGGCGACGCCGGGTTCAACTACGCCTTCCGGCGGGCCGAGTAACGGCGGACAGCCCTCGGGCCCGGTCCCACCGTGCGCGGTGGGACCGGGCCCGGCGTAGGCGGTGGGACGGGGCGCGGCGGAAGCCCGACGGCGGTGGGGGACAATGGACCGCATGTCCCGACGTCGTTCCGCGCCCCGCGCCACCACTCCCCGGCTGCTGCCGTCCTCCCCGTGCCCGTGCGGCCTGCCCGCCGCCTACGGCGACTGCTGCGGCCGACTGCACCGCGGCCAGGCGGCGGCCACCACTGCCGAGTCGCTGATGCGCTCCCGGTTCAGCGCCTTCGCCGTCCAGGACGCGGCCTACCTCCTGCGCACCTGGCACCCGGACACCCGGCCGGACGAGGTGGACTTCGACCCGGCGCTGCGCTGGACCCGGCTGGAGGTGCTCTCCACCACCGAGGGCGGCGCCTTCCACGCCGAGGGGACGGTCGCCTTCCGGGCGCACTGGACGGAGGGCAGCGAGGAGGGGGTGCTCGCCGAGCACAGCCGGTTCGTCCGGTACGAGGGCGCCTGGGTGTACCTGGACGCCCTCTCGCTCGACTGAGGCTCCCCCTGCCGGTCGGCGCCTACAGGTAGTCGTCCAGGCGACCCAGCGAGAAGCCGGCCGCAGTGACGTCGTTGACCACCTTGCGCAGCAGGTCCGGCATGGTGGCCTTCCAGTCCGAGGTGCCCCGGAAGTGGGTGAGGATGATGTCGCCCGGGTGCAGCTTCTGGTCGTCGTAGCGCCACTCCATGTGATCCGGGAAGGCCTCCTCGTTCCACATCGGCACCGCCTGCACTCCGCAGGACGCGGCCGCGCGCAGCGTGTCGTCGTTGTACTCGCCGTACGGGGGCCGGAAGAGCCGGGGGCGGGCGCCGATCTGCTGCTCCAGCTGGTCCTGCTGGTCGCAGATCTCCTTGCGCTGGGTCTCGTAGTCGAGGACCTTGAGGTTGCGGTGGTTGATCGTGTGGTTGTTGATCTCCACGCCCTGCTTGTGCAGGTCCCGGAAGTAGCCGTAGTTGTCGCGGACCAGGTAGTCGGAGAGGAAGGCGCTGAGCGGGATCCCCAGTTCCTCGGCCATCTTCGAGAACGCCGGGTCCTTCTCGTAGCCGTCGTCGACGGTCAGGAAGACCACCTTGTCGTTGGTCGGCACCCGGAAGACCACGGGTGGGCGGCCGTCCTTCAGCTTGACGCCCTGCACCGGGGTGAGCGCGACCCTGGTCGCCGGGCGGGGCGGCGCCTTCAGCGGCGGGCGCTCCAGGCCCCAGCGCCGCGCGGTCTCCAGCGCGGCGCCGGCGACGGACTCCTGACGGGCCGCCGCCTCGCCGCTGGTCTCCTCCTCCTGGCGGGCCAGCCCCGGCACCGTGGCCGGTTCGGCGGGCGGTCGGGCCGCGCCGTGGCCCGCCGAACCGCCCCTGGCGGCGGGTGCCGCGCCCGCCTCGGCCGGGGCGGCCTTGGGCTGGGTGGACCCGGTGGACCCGGCGGGCCCGGCGCAGCCGGCGACGACGGCGGAGAGGCAGACGGTGGCCAGCAGGCCGGTCCGCACACCGCTCCGCTTCTTCTGACTCGCCATCAAACCCCTATTTTTGTGACAACCTGATGGTCTGTTCATAGCTGCACTGCTCCCCCACCGCGCACCCCCGCCAATCCCCCCGTCACCCGCCCGGGGCAACGCCGCACCGCTCGCCTCGCCGTTCCTTCGCCGAACCGGCCGGACGCGACCGGACGCGACCGGAAACGGGTCGGACGTCGCGGGAATCGGCCGGATCGAAAACCCTTTGCGGCGACGGCACCCCGGAACGGATCATGCGCACATGACGAACGCCGCGCCCCGCCGCTCCGACCTCTGGGCCGTCACCACGGCCGACGTGACCACCCCCGAGGCCCTGGAGCTGCTGCGCGACTACTACTACGACGTGGCCAACCGCTACTACCGCCTCCACCTCGGCCGGGAGGGCACCCCCGAGGAACTGGAGGGCGGCCTGGCCGAGTCCCCCAGCGACGACCTCGCCGCGCCGAGCGGCCTCTTCCTGCTCGGCCGCCACCACGGCACCGCCCACTCCTGCGCCGGCCTGCGCCGGTACGACGCCACCACCGTCGAGCTCACCCGCGTCTTCGTCCGCCCCGCCCTCCGCGGCACCGGCGGCGGAGCCGCCCTCCTCGGCGCCGTCGACGAGGCGGCCCGCAGCATGGGCGCCGACCGGATCGTCCTCGACACCCGCCTCGACCTGATCGAAGCCCGCACGCTGTACCTGCGGAACGGCTACCAGGAGATCCCCGCCTACAACAACGGGCCGTACGCCCAGGTGTGGTACGGCAAGGACCTCACCGCGCTTGCCCCGCAGTCGAGTTGACGGACCGCGAAGAGCGGGGGCGCTACCTCGCGCCGGCCTCCGGGCAGCGGGCCGACGCCGCCGTGAGTTCGGCGGCCGTGGGCGGGTTGGCGCCGGGGCGGGAGACGGTGAGGGCGGCGGCGGTGACGGCCTGGGTGAGGCAGCCTCGGAGGTCGGTGCCGCCGGCGCGGGCGTGCAGGAAGGCGGCCATGAAGGAGTCCCCGGCGCCGACGGTGTCCGCGACCGCCACCGGGACGGCCGGGGCCTGCTCGCGGCCGCCGTCGGAGGTGAGAGCGAAGGCGCCCTCGGCTCCGAGGGTGACGGCGACCACGGCGGGGCCCAGGGTGAGCCAGCGCTCGGCGACGGCCTCGGCGGGCTCACCCGGGTAGAGCCAGGCCAAGTCCTCGTCGCTCGCCTTCACCAGGTCGCTCAGCGCCACGCAGCGCTCGACCCGTCGGACGGCCCGCGCCCGCTCGCCCATCAGCGCGGGGCGCACGTTCGGGTCGTAGCTGATCTGCGCCCGGCCGCGCCAGCGCTCCACCAGGGCCAGCACCGAGGCCGCGCCCGGCTCGCTGACCGCGCCGATCGAACCGAAGTGGACGGCCGCGGGGGTGACGGTGAGGTCGGTCGGCGGGAGGGTCCAGCCGACGTCGAAGGTGTACCGGGCCCGGCCCTGTCCGTCCAGCCGGACCACCGCCGAGGGCGTCCGCGCCACCTCCGCGGCCCGGACCTCCACCCCGGCGGACTCCAGGTGCGCGCGGATCAACCGCCCGTTGGCGTCCGGCCCCAGTTCGGTGAGCAGCACGGCGGGCCGGCCCAGCCGCGCCAGGCCGTAGGCGAGGTTGGCGGGGCTGCCGCCGGGGTGCACGACATCCGGGGCCCCGTCCGTGCGGACGATGTCGGCGACGCACTCGCCGATCACCAGTACGTGGGCATCGGGGCTGGTCACTGCGGCTCCTGGCATCCGGTGGGCGGGCGTCGTCCCGGCCGTCAGCCTACGGGGTGTGCCCGGGAGTCGTCAGGGCATGAAAGTACGGCCGCCGGACCTGGCCAGGTTCTCCGACGGCCGTGGCCCCGTCCGTCAGGGGACGAAGCACCTCGAACACTAGACCCCGCCCGGGCACCCCGCCAGCACTGCGAGCCGTCCGGGGGATGTCCGCGTGTCGTCACGATCCGGGCCGTCCCGCCCTCGCGGGCCTGACGGTCCACTAGCATCCCTGCCCGGTGCGTCGCGTGCGTACCGCTGCACGGCCCCGACTGTCGGCTCCCGAAGTGCGGTGATCACCCTGTTCAGGCCCCGTGCCGGTCTCGCCCTGACGCTCGCGCTCAGCGCGGCGGTGCTGTCCGCCGGCGTGCCGTCGGCCACCGCCGCCGACGGGCTGGGCGACCCGGTCTTCCCCTCGCTCGGCAACACCGGCTACCGGGCGCTCGCGTACGACCTCGCCTTCGAGTACCGGGCCGACACCCGCACGGTGGACGCCACCGCGGTGATCACCGCCCGGCCGGACCGGACGCTCGCCAGCCTGTCGCTGGACGCGCTCGGACTGGACGTGCGCGCCGTCCGGGTCGACGGGCGGCCGGCCGGGTTCACCACCCACGACGAGAAGCTGACCGTGACCCCGGCGAAGCGGCTGCACCGCGGCACCACCACGCGACTGACCGTCGAGTACACGGCCGACCCGCGCGCCAGGCTGCCGCACACCGGCTGGGTCCCGACCCCGGACGGCTTCGCGGTGGCCGGCCAGCCCGCCGGCGCGCACACCGTCTTCCCCTGCAACGACCACCCCAGCGACAAGGCCCGCTTCACCATCGCGGTGACCGCCCCGGACCAGCTGCTGGGCGTGGCCAACGGGGAGTTGACGCGGACCGAGCGGCTCGGCGACGGCCGCATCACCCGGCGGTACGTCTCCCGCGAGCCGATGGCCACCGAACTGGTCCAGGTCTCGGTCGGCGACTACACCGTCCGCGAGCGCACCGGCCCGCACGGGCTGCCGCTGCGCGATGTCGTCCCGACCGCCCGAGCCACCGAGCTGGCCCCGGCCCTGGACCTCACCGCCGACCAACTCATATGGGCCGAGCGGCGCTTGGGCCCGTTCCCGTTCGAGGCCTACGGCCTGATGCCGGCCAACACCGACGACCCGGCGGCCTTCGCCTTCACCGGCCTGGAGACCCAGACCCTCACCCTCTACAAGCCGGACTTCCTGCGCCAGGGCGAGCCGGCGATCGGTTCGCACATGATGCACGAGCTGGTGCACTCCTGGTTCGGCGACAGCGTCTCCCCCGCCACCTGGGCCGATCTGTGGCTCAACGAGGGGCACGCCGACTACTACGGCCTCGACTACCGCTACGAGCGCGGCTGGCCCGACGACTGGGGCCACACCACCCTGGTCGACCGGATGCGCCATCTGTACGGACTCGGCGACCAGTGGCGGCACGACGCCGGACCGGTCGCCTCCCCCACCGCCGACCACCTCTTCGACAGCCAGCGCTACACCGGCGGCGCGCTGGTGCTGTTCGCGCTGCGGGAGAAGGTCGGCGCGGACACCTTCGACCGGATCGAGCGCACCTTCCTGCGCGAACACCGCTACGGCACCGCGACCACCCACGACTACGTCCGCACGGCCTCCGAGGTGTCGGGGCAGGACCTCGGCGGGTTCCTCACCGACTGGCTGTACGGGTCGCGCACACCGCCGATGCCGGGTCACCCGGACTGGACGGTCGAGCCGGTGTCCTCGACCCCGCCCGCCGCCGCCCGGCGGTTCGACACCGAGGCGGTGCCGGGATCGGGAACGCTCTGATCTCCTTTCGTACGGTCTGATGCCTTTCGCCCGCCCGGTCGCGCGGGGAAGTGCGTCCGGGCGCTCCCCGTACGCCCCTGACCGGGCGGGGCCGGGCGGGCCATGGTGGTCCCCACGGCCCGCCCGCCGCCCGGCCGAGTCCCGGCCGGCTCGCGGGCCGTCCAAGGTCTGCGGCCCACCCGCCCTCGCACCTGCCCGCCTGCCCGCCTGCCCGCCTGCCCGCCGTGAGAAAATTTCCGCCGTTGACAGGCAACCCACACCGCCGCCCACCGCGTTCAGCAGCCGTGAGAACGACACCATCGAGGACGCGGCCCGACCGGCCGCAACGGCTGACGGGAACGGTGCGGAGACCATGGCGGGGACGGCTGCAGGATGAGGGACGCAACACCAGGACCGGACTTCGCGGAGTTCGTCGCCGCCTGCAGTCCGAAACTGTTGCGCACGGCCTGGCTGCTGACCGGCGACCCGCACCAGGCCGAGGACCTGTTGCAGACCGCGCTGGCCAAGCTCTGGCCCCGCTGGGAGCGGATCGCGCCCGACCGGCCCGAGGCCTATCTGCGGAAGGTGCTGGTCAACTGCCACGTCTCCTGGTGGCGGCGGCGCTGGACCGGGGAGCTACCGCACGGCGAACTCCCGGAGCCGCCGCCGGCAGCCGCCGACCCCTTCGAGGGGGTGGTGCTCGGCCAGGTGGTAGCCGAGGCGGTCCGGGCGCTGCCGCCGCGCCAGCGCGCTGTGGTGGTGCTGCGCTTCTTCGAGGACCTCAGTGTGGAGGAGACCGCCGAGGTGCTGCGTTGCACCCCCGGCACGGTGAAGAGCCAGACGCACCGGGCACTGGCCTCCCTGCGCGGACGGCTCCCGGCCCGGGAACTGCTGCTGAACGGGGGACGCCGTGAGCTGGTCTGAGCCGAGGCGCGACGGCGGGGAGACCGAGGAGGAGGAACTGCGCGACCTGCTGCACCGGGCCGTCCCCGCCCTGGCCGCGCCGGAGGACCGGATGGAGCGGGTGCTCGCACGCGCCGACCGGAGCAGGCGACGGCGACGGGCCACCGGGCTCGGACTCGGACTCAGCGGCGGGCTGCTCGCCGCTGTGCTGGCCGCCGCGCCGGCGATCGCCCCGGCGCCGGACCGGGGCGCCGTCGGACCGGCAGCGGAGCGCCCGGCGGGCACCTCTTCACCCTCGTACGCGCCGACGCCGTCCGTCTCGCCCGCGCAGGCCGGGAACCTCGTGCGCTTCCCGCAGGCCGACGGTCTCACCGCCGCCCTGCCGCCGGGCTGGTACGCACAGGTCTCGGGCGTGGACGGCCCGGGCGACCACCTCGGCTACCTGGCCAACCGGCAGTTCGACACGAAGGTCCCCTGTCCCCAGACGGCCGTCTTCTGCCCGCCGATCGGAGCGCTGACCTCGGACCGAGCCCTCCTCACCCTGAAGGTGGTCGGGTTTACGGACTCGACCGGAACGACCGGCGGGGAGACCACCGGCATGGTCGGCATCGCGGTCGACAAGGACTGTGCCAGCCAGAACGGCAACCAGGAGCTCGTCGGGCACCGGAGCGTCATCCTCCGGAACGCCGGTGTGCGGATCGAGCTGACGGCCTGTGTCCGGGCGCCCTCGGACCGGACGCTGCAGCAGGTGCAGCAGGTGCTCGACTCCCTCCGGATCGCCCGCTGACCTTCCGCCCGTCCTCCTGACCACTCATCGACGGAACGGACCCGCCGTGTCCCTACCCCGTCACGCCCTCGTGGGGTAACGGGGGACCACGAGGCGCTCGCGCGCTGAGGAGGCCGCGCTGTGCGAGTCGGGTGACCCGGTGGATCCGGAACCGCCCGTAACCCTCGCGGCGCAGCCTCGTTGGACCGGCCATGAAGAAGCGCAGCATGCTCGCCGTCGCGTCGCTCGCCGTGGGTGTCGTGGCCTCCCTCACCGCGCCGAGTGCGCACGCCAGTGCCGTCGGCGGTCAGGAGGGCCTGCCCGGTTCGCTGACCAGCGCGCCGGACGCGCTGCCCGGGCAGGTCGGCGACGCGGGCGGCGTGGTCGGGCACGCCACCGGGTACGTGACCGGGTCAGCCGACGGGCTGGTCCCGGTCACGCCCGCGTAGTAGTCGGGGCCGGTCGGACAAGAGGCAGGTCAGGACAGCGGGGCGCCGAGGTCCTGGGTCCACAGGGTGCCGGCGGGGCTGTTGGCCACGCCGATACCGACGTCCTTGAAGCCGCAGTCGAGCATGTTGGACTGGTGGATGCCGCCGTCCATCCAGCGGGAGAAGACGGTCGCCGGCGCGGTCGGTCCTCGGTCGAGGTTCTCGCCCCACTGGGACCAGCGGTAGCCGGCGGCGGTGATCCGGGCGTCGGGACGGACGCCGTCAGGGTTGACGTGATCGAAGAAGTTGCGGGCGGCCATGTCGTCGGCGTGCTTCTGGGCGGAGCTGTGCAGCCGGGGGTCGATCCGCAGCGGGGCGCAACCCGCCTTGGCGCGTTCGGCGTTGACCAGGTCCACGAGCTGCCGTTCCGGACTGGGTGGCGGCGCGGCGACGGTCGGCCGGGTCGTGGTCGGCGTGGGAGTCGGCGTCGGAGTCTCGGTGGTGGGTGTCGGCGTGGGTGCCGGCGTGGGCGTGGGCGTCGGCGTCGGGGTGGCCGACGGGGTCGAGACCAGGGTCGGCAGGGCCTCCAGGGCGGCGGCCGGGGCGGTCGGTTCGGGTGCGGTGACGCGCGGCGGCTCGGCGTGGTTCGGCCAGACCAGGGCGAGGGTGGTCACGGCGACCGCTGCGGCCGCGCCGCTCGCCAGGGCGGCCTTGCGGGCGGCGGTACCGGCCCAACCGCCGTGGGAGCCGGCGCCGCCGGCCGTTCCGGTGCCCGCGCCTCCGCCCGTTCCGGCACCTCCGCCGGTTCCGGCCGCGCCGCCTCCCGCGGCGGCGGCGGAGTGCACGGCGGTCGTGGCGGCGGTGGCCGCGGTGTGCTGGAAGTGCAGCAGGGCGGGCGAGTCCAACGGGATCGGGACCAGGACGAGCCCGGCCAGCAGCCCTTCGGCGGGGAAGAGGTCGCGGCCGAGGCCGTCGCAGGCGCCGCAGCTGCGGATGTGGCGGGCGATGCGCTTGCGCCAGACCGAGTTGGGGGTGCCGTCGAAGCCGGCGGTGACCTCGGAGAGCCCGGGGCAGCGCGGGTAGGCGCCGAGGGCGCGGACCACCATCCGGCCGGCCTCCAGCTGTTTCTTCATCCGCTGGACGCGGACGGCGGCGTGCTGCGGGGACAGGTCGATGGCTTCGGCGAGCTCGGCGCGGGTGAGTTCGCCGCTGGCCTCCAGCCACCACAGGGCGAGCAGTTCGCGGTCGTCCGGGTCCAGCCAGCGGGTGGCCTCGGCCACCTCGCGGCGCTGACCGGAGAGGCCGAGGCGCAGGATGGTCAGATCGGTGAAGTCGGCTCGGGGGTCCGGGACTTCCCAGGTCTCGTCCAGACCTCCGACGGTGAGCTGCTGCTGCCCGGCCGCATGGCGACGGCGCACCTGGTTCATGGTGATGGCGACCAGCCAGGACCGGAAGGACTCCGGGTCGCGGAGCCCGTCCAGGCCGTCCAGGGCGCGGATCATGGTCTCCTGGGCGACATCGTCCACGTCGGCGTGGCCGGCGAGGGCGCGGCCGGCCACGTTGTAGACGAGCGGCAGCCAGGTGGCGACCAGCGCCTCCTGGGCCTGCCGATCGCCTGCCTGCGCCGCGAGTACCAGGGTCGTCCCGGCCCTGTTCTGCACATCAGCGTTCATGGTCCGCACTCCGTCTTGCCGTGTTTCCGTCCGCCGCTGCCTCCTCGGAGACCGGTGGGGAGTGATCAGATAACAACAATGTGCGCGGAATCGGAAAATCGGCCCGGTCGAGGGCCGGTGCGGGAGCTCCCCCGGCTCCGGTGCCGGAACCGCCTCGCCCGGTGGAGATGCCCGGGGCAGATCAGGAGGGGGCGGCGAAGACCTGGGTCCACCACGGACCGCCGGAGCCGGTCCGCACGCCCACCCCGAGCTGCTTGAACGCGCAGTTCAGGATGTTGGCGCGGTGGCCGGGGCTGTTCATCCAGGCGTCCATCACGGCCGCCGGGTCCTTCTGGCCGCGGGCGATGTTCTCGCCCCAGGTGCTCCAGCTGTAGCCGGCGGCCTCGATCCGGTGGTCGGCGTGGTAGCCCTCGGGGCTGGCGTGGTCGAAGTAGTTGCGGTCGGCCATGTCGTCGCTGTGCGACTGGGCCGCGCTGGCCAGCCGGGGCTCGGCGGCGACCGGGCCGCAACCGGCCTTGGCCCGCTCGGCGTTGACCAGGTCCACCACCTGCTGGGCGTACGAGGAGGACGGGCCGCCGCCGACCGGGGTGGGGGCCGGACCGGCCACGGCACGCTGGGCGGTGGCCGCTGCTGCGGCTCCGGCTCCGGCACCGGCGCCGGCGCCGCTCGCGGCAGAGCGGGTCGCGGTCGGGCTCTGCTTGGCGGTGGCGGTGGGCTGAGCGGTCGCGGTGGCCGTCGCGGTGGGCTGGGCGGTCGGGGAGGCCGAGGCGGTCGCGGTCGGGGAGGCCGACGCGCTCGGGGTGGCCGACGGGTCGGTGGCCCCCGCGCTGCCCGGCGTACCGCCGCCGGGCGCGGGGACCGCTCCCCCGGTGCCCGGCACCTGGATGCCCTCGTGCGTCCCCAGCTCGGCGGCTATCAGCGCGTCGGCCGCGTACGCCTGCCCGGCGAGGTCCCGGTCGGTCTGCTTGCCGCCGAAGGCCGCGTACCCGGCACCGGCCAGCGCCGCGACCAGCCCCGTCCCGGCCACGGCGGCGACGACCGCGGTGACCGGCAGCAGCCCGCCGCGCCTTCGCGCCCGGCGGCCACGACCGCCCAGCCGCTGGGCGGCCCGCCCGCCGGGGCGGCCGTGGGAGCCGCCGCTCGCCGGGATGATGGTCGTCCTGTCGTCGCTGTTCACGTGGCCACTGCTTTCTGTCCAGGTCGGCGGGTCCGGGTGCCGACACCTGGGAGACCCCCCGGCGGTGCGCCGATAACAGAAAGTCCGAACGAATGTCCGTCAGCCTGGTGACAACCTCAGCGGGCCGGGCCCTCCGGGGCCATGTCGTAGGTGACGAACATGGTCCGAACGGCCACCTGGTCGTACTTGCTGCGCGCCCGGTGGTTGTTGTCCGAGGTGATCCAGCGCACGGTGCTCCAGCCGCGCTCGGCGGCGATCTCCCGCAGCCGGGCCAGCAGCAGGTCCACCGCGCCGCCGCCCCGCACCTCGGGGGCGACGAACAGGTCGTCCAGGAACCCGCCGACCGCGCCGTGCAGCGGCCGGGAGAAGGGCCGGAAGTGCGCGAGCCCGACCGGCGTCCCGTCCACGTCCCGGACCAGCAGGCCCTCCAACTCGTGCGCCGGGTCGGTCAGCCAGGACCACACCAGCTCGGCCTTCTCCTCCGGCATCGGCACCCGGTAGAACTCGCAGTAGCCGCGGAAGAGTTCACGCCAGGCCGGATAGTCGCCGGCCTCCGGCACGCCGACGGTCCAACGGTTCACGGCGGTGGTGCTCAACTCGGTCTCCCTCGATCGGGTGGACGGTGGAGAGCCAGCATGACGACCCGCCGGCCCGGCCGCCGATCTCCATGGCGGCCAACACCCGTTGCCCGGCACGCCACTCCGGCGGCTTCCCCGATGCCGGCGGACCACCCGGAAGAGTGACGCGCCTTCCCCGGTCCGGGCCCGTCGCCTACGGTGGGTCACCCCGAGGGCGACGACCGGAGGTTCCCCGTGGCGGACGAGCCGACCGTGCAGTACCGGAGCTACGCGTGGGAGGACGGGGAGGGCGGCCGCTACATGGTCCTCTACCCGGGCACCGAGGAAGCCGACGAGGAGCGCAAGGCCCGCTTCCGCGCGATGGGCGCGCGGGAGGCGGAACTCCTCCGGGCAGAGGAGGCCGCGGAGGCAGCGAAGGCGGCGAAGGCGGAGGTGGGAGTGGAGTGGGGGCGCCCGAGGCCCGCCCTGCGGCTGGTGCGCGGAGAGGGCTCCTGATCCGATTCGGAGGCCTCGGGCGACCGCAGGCGCCGCACCACGGCACGCGGTCCTCACCCGGATCGCCGACCACCCCGACGACGACCTCGGCGCACCCGCCCTCGCCGCCTGCGCCATGATGACTGGGCTTCTCCCCGGACACCCTCTGAAAGGCGCGCCCGTGCGCATCGTCATTCCGCTCTTCGACGGGTTCACCGCACTCGACGTGGTCGGCCCCTACGAGGTCCTCCGGATGCTGCCGGACGCCGACGTCGTCTTCGCCGCCGCCGCGCCGGGCACGTACCCGGACGGCGAGGGGCGGCTCAGCCTGGTCGCGACGGAGTCCCTCCAGGACGTCACGGAGGCCGACATCCTGGTGGTGCCCGGCGGTCCGGGCACCCGTCGTCTCCTGGCCGACCAGCCGCTGCTCGACTGGATCCGCCGCGTCCACGCCACAACCCGGTGGACCACATCGGTCTGCACCGGCGCCCTGCTGCTCGCGGCAGCCGGCCTGCTCGACGGCCTGGAGGCCACCACCCACTGGGGAGCCGTCGAGCTCCTGGAGTCGTACGGCGCCAAGTACACGGAGCGTCGCGTCGTGGAACAGCCCGGTGGCATCATCACCGCCGCCGGCGTCTCCTCCGGCATCGACATGGCCCTGCGCCTGGCCGAACTCGCCGCGGGCCGGGTCGCCGCCGAGGCCTTCCAGCTCGCCATCGAGTACGACCCCCAGCCGCCCTTCGACTCCGGCTCCTACCAGAAGGCGCCCCAGGAGGCGAAGGACTACCTTGCGGCCCGGCGACGCTGACGAGCGGCGGAGCCGGGGATCCGGCCGGCCCCGAGCCGTCCGGGGCAGGGATGGACGGCGGGCCGCCGAGGCCGACACCGTCGCCGCGGTACGGGAACTCGCCGCCGCCGAGGGGCTGTGACAGACACCATTTGGCGGAGTAACGTCAAATTCAAACCTGCCGCTCGGCAAGGAAGCCGCGACGGGGGGCGAATCGGCCGTTCTCGGCAATCCGGCCACCGCACCCTCCGTGCGCGGAGCAGTGGCGGTTAAGTTGGCAATGACAACGAGAGGCGGCCGTCGGGCAGCCGGCGGCGCACTGGTGAGAGGTGCCCGACCATGCAGGTGAGCGTCGACCGGAACCGCTGCTGCAGCTCCGGGTTGTGTGCCATGAACGTCCCCGAGGTGTTCGACCAGGACGACGACGACAGCCTGGTGAAACTCCGTCAGACCACCCTCCGACCCGACCAGTTCGCCGACGTCAGACTGGCCGCCGAGCTCTGCCCGAGCGGTGCGATCACCGTTGTCGAGGACGGGCCGGAGTCGAGTTCGGAGTCGGAGTCGGAGTCGGAATCCGAGTCTGAATCGACTGCCGGATAGATTCCCGCTCCGGGGAAACAGTTTGACGATCCATCACCGAACCGAGCCCCACCCGAGGACACCGCGACGCAAGGAGACCACGCCTTGACCAGCACGCCCACCACCCAGGCCGTCCCCGTCCCGGCCCCCCACTCCAGCGGCTGCCCGTTCGGCCCGCCACCCGCGTACACCGACGCCGCCACCAGAGGCCGGATCGTCCGCGCCGACCTGCCCGGCGGCGACCTCTGCTGGCTGGCCACCGGCTACGCCGAGGTCCGCACCGTCCTGTCCGACCACCGGTTCAGCGCGGACGTGCGCCACCCGTCCTTCCCGCTGCTGGCCCCCGGCCGCCGGGAGCTGCTCACCGCCAACCCGAGCTTCCTGCGACTCGACGACCCCGAGCACGCCCGGCTGCGCCGCATGGTCACCGGGGACTTCCTGGTCAAGCGGGTGGAGGCGCTGCGCCCGGGCATCCAGCAGATCGTGGACGAGACGCTGGACGCCATGACGGAGGGCCGGACGGAGGCCGACCTGGTCGCCGGGTTCGCGCTGCCGGTGCCCTCGCTGGTGATCTGCCTGCTGCTCGGCGTGCCCTACGACGACCGCGACCACTTCCAGGGCCTGAGCCGGACCCTGCTGAGCAGCACGAGCTCCCTGGAACAGCTCACCGCGGCCCAGACCGAGATCCTGGACTACCTGCGCGGCCTGGCGGCCCGGAAGCGGGAGCGGCCGGAGGACGACATCCTCAGCCGTCTCGCCGCACGGGACGACCTGACCGTGGACGACGTCGCCGGCACCGGGTCGCTGCTGCTGGTCGCCGGGCACGAGACGACGGCGAACATGCTCTCGCTCTCGACCGCTCTGCTGCTGGAGCGGCCCGAGCAGATCGCCAGGCTGGCCGACCCGACCGCCCTGCCCGGCGCGGTGGAGGAGCTGCTGCGCCTGCTGACCATCGTGCACACCGGGCTGCCCCGGGTGGCGCTGGAGGACGTGGAGCTGGGCGGCGAGACGGTCAGGGCCGGGGAGGGCGTGATCGCGATGCTCTCCACCGCCAACCGGGACGAGGCGATGTTCGGCGGTGCCGAGCAGCGGGCGACGGACGAGCTGGACCTGGACCGGGACGCCCGGCGGCACATGGCCTTCGGCTTCGGTGTGCACCAGTGCCTAGGCCAGCCGCTGGCCCGCGCCGAGCTCCAGATCGCGCTGGAGACCCTGTTCCGCCGGCTGCCCGGGCTGCGGCTGGCCGTCGAACCGAGCGAGCGGGAGTTCCGCACGGAGTCGTTCATCTACGGGATGCGCTCGCTCCCGGTGGCCTGGTGACCGCACCCCGTTGAGGTCCGGGAGGTCGTCGGGGTCCGGGCAGCCCGGCAGCCGGAAGGCCCGCCGGGTCACCCGGCTGGCCCCCGCGCCGGGGCGGAGGCAGGCTTGAAGGGCGAAAAACAGTTCGGCCCTGCCGCGCCTGAGAACCGGCGCGCGCGGCCCGGCCGAGGAGACGGAGCCCGCGATGACGGACATGAGCGAACGCTCCGAGGTGAGCAGCGACCGCGAGGAGGACGTCCGCGCCGCCGATCCCGAGGAGGGCATCACCTCGATGCAGAACCTGCACGCACAGGACACCTCACAGGCGGAGGGCGACCCCATGCTGGACGAACCCGGCTCCACCAGCTGACCGTCCGCCACACCGATTCGACCGCCCGGCGGGACCGGGCGGTCTCTGCGACCGCAGGTGTCACTGCCCGGGCGGCGGTTCACCGGCGGGGGAGGATAGGCGCATGACCGAACACGATCAAACCCGTCGGCAGCCCCGGCCGCCCGTGGATCCGCGCACCGCATGGGCGACCTGGACCACTCAGTCGATCATCAGCGGCCCCGGCGGGGTCTCCACCGCCGAGGTCGGTCCGATCTCCGGCGACCTCACCGTCCACACCACATGGGTGGACGGCGAGGCGCGGCTGACCGTGCAGTACACCGGCGCGCTGGACTGGTACACGGTCACCGGAAGCCCGGTGCCCGCGGCGGACGAGACCACCGCGCGGGCGATCCACCAGGCGATGGTGAACGGCGTCAAGGCGGGGCGCGGAGCGGCGGCCCCGCCGTCACCCACGGGCTAGCGCGTCCGCAAGGGGGCTCGCCGACGGGTGCCCCGGCCCTCGACCGTCGGCCCGGCCGCGGCGACGGCAGCCGCGGTCGGGGCGTCGGCGCGCGGGGTGCGGAAGACTCCCGTGCGCCCTACCCGGTGATCTCCACCCCGCGCCAGAACGCCACCCGGCCGCGCACGTGCTCGGCCTCCGGCTTCGGGTCGGCGTAGAACCAGGCGGCGTCCGGGTTGGTCCGCCCGGCCACCTCCAGGGTGTAGTAACCGGCGGTGCCCTTCCAACCGCACACCGTGGTGGTCTCGGAGGGCCGCAGGAACTCGGCCCGGACCGACTCGGCCGGAAAGTAGTGGTTGCCCTCGACGACGACGGTGTCATCGCTCTCGGCGACGACGACTCCCTGCCAACTCGCTGTGGTCATACCGGCGATTGTGCCCCACGGCCGATCACCCGCCGGGCGGTTCGGGGAAACCGGGACGCACGCGACGGACGCACGCCCTACGGCAGCGGATGCGCGTGGACCGGCACGTGCGGGCTCTGGTGGCCGCCGCTGGCCAGCATCCGGACCTCGCCCGCGTCGCTGATCTCGGCACGGACGATTCCGGTGGCGTCCTCGTACACGGGGTGGCCGCCCGGGCCCTTCGCGTCGGTCCGGGTGACCACGACCACGTCCTGCGGGGCCTGGGTGCCGGGGGTGCCGGGGAAGGTCAGGGCGTAACGATTGGCGGGGTTCATCTCCGGCTCCTGCTCCCTGTCAGTGACCTGTCCGCGTCAGACGGTGGCCTCGGCGACCCGAGCCTGCGAGCCGCGGACCTCCAGCTCGGCGAGCAGCCGGGCGGTGGCCTCGGTCACCGCGTCCACGGCCCGGTCGAAGGCCTCGCGGTTGTGCGCCGCCGGGGCGCGGAAGCCGGACACCTTGCGGACGTACTGCAGCGCGGCGGCGCGGAAGTCGGCGTCGTCGGCGTCGGGCGTCACGGGCGGTCGCAGCGTCTTGATGTTGCGGCACATGCCCCCAGTCTCGCGCGCGGGCGCCGTGTCGGCGACCCCCTCTCGTCACATCCGCCTCACAGGGGCGTCATCCGGCCGGATGAGGATGCCGGACGAACGAATCGCCCGCCGCGCC
The DNA here is from genome assembly GCF_042883685.1 of Kitasatospora sp. NPDC058190. Taxonomy (NCBI): domain Bacteria; kingdom Bacillati; phylum Actinomycetota; class Actinomycetes; order Kitasatosporales; family Streptomycetaceae; genus Kitasatospora; species Kitasatospora sp. NPDC058190. Next base: position 5,769 of record NZ_JBHVVI010000010.1, on the reverse strand, counting down.
CGTACCCGGCGCGGGCATCACTCCGGAGTCACCCCCTTGCCTCTCGCGCTGTTCGCGCTGGCCGTCACCGCTTTCGCCATCGGCACCACCGAATTCGCCGCCATGGGGCTGCTCCCCCAGGTCGCCGACGGTCTGCACGTCTCCATCCCGCAGGCGGGCTGGCTGATCTCGGCCTACGCGCTGGGGGTGGTGATCGGCGCGCCGCTGCTCACCGCGCTGGCCGCCGGAAGGCCCCGCAAGGCGGTGCTGGTCGCGCTGGCCGCGCTGTTCGCGACCGGCAACCTGCTGTGCGCGGTGGCACCGGACTTCTGGACGCTGGCCGCCGCCCGGCTGATCACCGGGCTCCCGCACGGCGCCTTCTTCGGGGCCGGGGCGGTGGCCGCCGCCGAACTGGTGGCGCCGGACCGGCGGGCCCGGGCGGTGGCGGTGATGTTCTCCGGACTGACCGTCGCCAACATCGTCGGCGTCCCGGCCGCCACCCTGCTCGGCCAGCACCTGGGCTGGCGGGCGACCATGCTGGTGGTGGTGCTGATCGCCGCCGCCGGGACGCTCGCCATCGCCCGACTGGTGCCGGCCCTCCCCTCCTCCGGGCAGGTCGGGCTCCGGCACGAGCTGCGGGCCTTCCGCAGCGGGCAGCTCTGGCTGGCACTGGCCACCGTGGTGTTCGGATGCGGCGGCATGTTCGCCTGCTACAGCTACATCGCGCCGCTGCTCACCGAGGTCTCCGGGTACGCGACCGGCTCGGTGACCCTGGTGCTGGCACTGTTCGGGACCGGCATGACCATCGGCAACGTGCTCGGCGGGTTCGCCGCGGACCGGGCGTTGCGCCCCACCGTCTGCGCGGCCTTCGTGCTGCTCTCGGCGACGCTCGCGCTGTTCGCGGTGACCGCGCACGCCCGCTGGTCGGCGGCGGTCACGGTGGTGCTGATCGGACTGTTCGGCTTCGCGATCGTCCCGGCGGTGCAGACCCTGGTGCTGCAGAAGGCACGCAGCGCGCCCACGCTGGCCTCGGCGACGGTGCAGGGCGCCTTCAACCTGGCCAACGCTCAAGGGGCCTACTTCGGCGGGCTGGCGCTGGACGCCGGGTTCGGCTGGACCTCGCCGACCCTGGTGGGCTCGGGCCTCGCCGCCTCCGGCGCCCTGGTCGCGCTGCTCGCCTGGGCGGCCGACCGGCGCCGGCCGGTGTCCCCGGTACCCGAGCCGGTCGCCGCCACCGTCATGACGACCGTCTAGATCCGTCTAGATCTCCCGGTGGGCGTCGGCCAGCAGCAGGTAGCCCTCGCCGTTGAGCTTGATGCCCGCCCGCTCCTCGTCGGTCAGCTCCCGGCGGACCTTGGCGGGTACGCCCGCGACCAGCGAACCGGGCGGGACGGTCATGCCCTGGGGCACCACCGCGCCCGCGGCGACCAGCGAACCGGCGCCGATCCGGGCGCCGTTGAGCACGGTGGCGTTCATCCCGACCAGGGACTCGTCCTCGACCGTGCAGCCGTGCAGCACCGCGTTGTGGCCGACCGAGATCCGCTCGCCGACCACCAGCGGGAAGCCGGGGTCGGCGTGCAGGGTGCAGTTGTCCTGGATGTTGCTGCCCGCGCCGACGGTGATCGACTCGGCGTCGCCGCGCAGCACCGCCCCGTACCAGATGCTCGCGCCCGGGCCCACCGTGACGTCCCCCACCACGACGGCGTTGGGTGCGAGGAAGGCGCTCGGGTCGACGGCGGGCACCTTGCCCCCGACTGCGGCGATCATCGGCTCTGCCATGTCTCGTCCTCCTGACGACGGTCCGCGCTACTGTCGCCGGTCAGCGTAGGGGGCCGGTCAGGACGTGGTGCGGGCGAGGTCGGGTACGGCCCCGGCGGCGAGTGGCGGGGCCTGGGCGCCGCACAGGGCGGTGACGGTGAGCCGGTTCCAGGCGGCGTTGGCGGCGTTCGCGTCCGCGACGTCGTAGACCGTGACGGCGGAGGCGAACTGCCGCTTGCCGTCCGCCGAGCCGAGCATCAGGGTGTTGTAGCCGGGGATGCCGCCGGCGTGGCCCCAGTAGGTGCCGCACGGGGTGTCCAGGCGCTGGAGGCCGAGGCCGTAGCCGAGGCCCCCGCCGGAGGTGCCGGTCTGCTGCATCGCGGCGAGTTCGGCCGGGCGCAGCAGTCGGCCGTCGAGCAGGGCGCCGATGAAGGTGGTCAGGTCGGCGGTGGTGGAGATGCCGCTCCCGGCGGGGCCGGCCATCGAGGGGTCGAGCAGGGTGATGTCCACCGGGCCGGTGTCGGTCCTGAGGTAGCCGTGGGCGTGCGAGCCCGGGACGAAGGGCGAGTGGCCGGGCATCGAGGTGCCGGTGAGGTGCAGCGGGCGGATGATCCGGCGGGTGACCTCCTCCTGCCAGCTGCGGCCGGTGAGCTTCTCGATGATCATCCCGATCAGCACGTAGTTGGTGTTGGAGTAGCGCCAGTCCTGGCCCGGCGGGAAGGCGGGCGGGTACTTGTTGGCGATGTCCACCAGGTCCTGGAGGGAGTACGGCTTGAAGCGGCGGGCGGTCAGCCAGCCCTGGTCGTCGAACTCGAAGGCCGGGTCCTGGGTGTAGTTCGCGACGCCACTGGTGTGGTTGAGCAGGTGGCGGACGGTGATCTGGGTGCTGTTCGGGACGATGCCGGGCAGCAGGCACTCCAGCCGGTCGTCCAGGTCCAGCCGCCGCTCGCCGACGAGTTGGAGCAGGGTGGTGGCGACGAAGGTCTTGGTGGTGCTGCCGATCCGGAACCGGCCCTCGGGGTCCGCGGGCAGGCCGGTGGCGAGGTCGGCGACGCCGGTGGCGTTGCGCCAGACCAGCCGGCCGTTCTCGCGGACGGCGGCGAGGGCGGAGGTGCCGTAGCCGGGGCGGGTGAGGCCGGCCAGGGCGGCGTCGGCGGCGGCCCAGTCGGCCCGGCCGTCGGCGGAGTCCGTCCGGTCGGTGCGGTCGGCGGCGGTGAGGTGGACGGCGCCGTGGCAGCCGGAGGCCAGGGAGCGGTCGGCGGGTTGGCCGACGGCGGCCGGGGCGAGGGTGGCGAGCAGGCCCGCGCCCGCGGCGGTCACGACGGCGGCGCGCAGGAACGGCCTGCGGCGCCGGACGGTGCGGTCGGTGGCGGACATGCCGTCCTCCCGGGTACGGGCCGGACGGTGCGACAACTCCGGCCGTTTCCATGGTTGTCCGACACCATGGCAGTTCGGTGGCCTCGCGTCGTCGGCCTGGCGGAGGAGGGGACCCGGACCGGTCCCGGGGCCGTACCCCGAGACGTCTCGGGGTACGGGCACCTTGACACGGGCCGGGCGACCGGGTCGGTACGGGTCAGGCGACCGGCGCCTTGTCGCGCAGGATCTCGATGAAGGCCCGCAGCCAGGCCGGGTGGTCGGGCCAGGCGCGGGCCGAGACGACCACGCCGTCCACCACGGCCTCGCCCTCGACGAACTCGGCGCCGGCCGCCTTGATGTCGGGGGCCAGCGCCGGGTAGGCGGAGGTGCGGCGGCCGTCGAGGACCCCGGCGGCCGCGGTGATCAGCGGGCCGTGGCAGATCTGGGCGACCGGCTTGTCCCCGGCGAAGAAGTGCCGGGCGATCCGCTGCACGTCCGGGTCGTTGCGCAGGTACTCGGGGGCGCGGCCGCCGGGGATGACCAGGGCGACGTAGTCGGCCGGGTCGACGTCGGCGAGGGCGATGTCGGCGGGCCAGGTGTAGCCGGGCTTCTCGGTGTAGGTGTCGTAGCCGTCCACGAAGTCGTGCACCACGAACTGCAGGCGCTTCTTGGTCGGGGCCGCGATGTCGACCTGGTAGCCCTCCTCGCGCAGCCGCTGGTAGGGGTAGAACACCTCCAGCGACTCGGCGGCGTCCCCGGTGACCAGCAGGATCTTCGATGCCATCGCCGACATCCCTCCACATGATCGATCGTCAGACCTGGTGCGGGCCCGGCGCGGTGGCCGCCGCGCCGGGACCGGTCCAACCTCCCGCACCGGCCGCACCGTTGGCAACAGGGCGCACCGGGCGCACCGCGGCGCGCAGTTGGTCTCGCGCGCCGGTCGCGAGCCGTGTGCGCCGGACCCCTGACCGGCAGCAGTGCCCGGCTGCCGCGCCGGCCCTGCCGGGTCCTAGACTCCTGCTGCCCGTTGCCGTTCCGTTCACCTCCCGGAGGAGCCCATGCCCGACCGCACCACCTACCTCGTCCTCCCCGGCTACCAGAACTCGGGCCCCGAGCACTGGCAGACCCACTGGGAGGCGGCCGAGCCGGCGGCCTTCCGCCGGGTCGAGCAGGCGGACTGGGACCACCCGGAGCAGCGGGACTGGGTGGCCCGGGTGGACGCGGCGGTGGCCGCGGCCGCCGCCGAGGGGCCGGTGGTGCTGGTCGCGCACAGCCTGGGCTGCGTCACGGCGGCCCGCTGGGTGGCCGGGGCCTCCGCCGAGCTGACCGCCGCCGTCCGGGGAGCGCTGCTGGTCGCCCCGGCGGACATCGACACCGCCGAGGTGCCGGAGCTGGTCGGCTTCCGCCCGGTGGCGCTGGAGCCGTTCCCGTTCCCGAGCGTGGTGGTCTCCTCCACCGACGACCCCTGGGTGAGCCCGGAGCGGGCCCGGGAGTTCGCCGAGGCGTGGGGTGCCCGGTACGTCGAGCCGGGTGCGTACGGACACATCAACTCGGCCTCCGGGCTGGGTGACTGGCCGGAGGGCCGAAAGCTGCTCGCGGAGCTGTGAGCACATGACCGGGGGGGACGATGGACAACCGATTGAGCAACCGGACACCGAGGGCCAGGCGCGCCCTGGTCCGCATGCTGGCGGCCTGCGGGGTGGCCGCCGTCCTGCTGTACACGGAGGGACAGTGGGAGAGCCGCTCGGGCGGGCTGATGCTGGTCGCCGACCTGCTCAACCAGCCGGAGCTGCTGCTCGGCGCGGCGCTGGCCGCGCTGATGGCGGCCGCCTGGCTGGGCGACCGCCGCACCGCCGTCCGGACGGCCACCCGCGCGGTCACGGTGACCGCCGCGGTGGTGTTCGTGCTCGGGGTGGTGGCCGCGCACAAGTCGTCCGCCGCCGAGACCCGCAGCCGGGAGGACGCCCCGGCCGGGGCGGAGCGGGCCCTGGTGGTGGTGCACCGCTCGTACGGCTCCGGGCCGCAGACCGGTGACCACTGGCAGGTGCTGCTGGAGAGCGGCGAGGGCTGGTCGGCCCGGCGCTGGCTGCTCGCGGACGTCGGCGGCGGCCCGGACGACGCCCGGCTGGTGGACGCGAGCTGGACCGGGCGGGCGCAGGTGACCGTGGTGACCGACTCCTACCGACGGGTGTTCAACCTCGACCAGGACAGCGGCGAGCCGGTCGAGGCGCGGTAGTCGGCGTTAGGGCCCGAGGGCGTGGGCGGCGAGGGCCAGCAGCGCGGCGTTACCGGCCGCGCCCAGGGCGGTGGCGGAGAGGAAGCGGGCCGCCGTGCCGTCCGGGAAGGGGTTGACGGCCATCGCGAGCGGGAAGCTCGGCATCGTCCACACCACGGCCGCCCACTGCCCGAGGGCGTTCGCCGCGTTGACACCGACCCGTAGCTCACGGGCGGCGGCGACGGCGATCACCAGGTAGCCGGCCAGGTAGCCGATCGAGGGCCAGAGGACGGCGGGGACGCCGAGGAAGCTGTGCGGCATGGCGCCATCGTCCGCCGAACGGCCGCGGGCCCCCCAGAGTAACGGGACTAAAGAGGGGGCGCCCGCGCCCCCCGGGGGCCCAAGGCCCCCCCCCCCCGGGGGGGCCGGGGTCATATAAACAAAAAAAACCCCCCCAACAA